>JAXFZX010000113.1:0-7303 GCA_034184445.1 Pseudomonadota bacterium
CAATCTTAACCGGTATTAAGCCCACCGGGACACTGCATTTTGGGAATTATTTCGGTGCAATGAAACCAGCTATTGAACTTGGCAATACTGTCAATCATCAAGGCGGTCGCTATATTATGTTTATCGCGGATTATCATGCAATTAATGCCCTAAAAGATGCTCCACTTCTAAAACGCTTAACGCAAGAACTTGCCTGCGGGTATTTGGCCTGCGGTTTAAACCCGAATGAGAGTTATTTTTATAAACAATCCGATGTGCCGGAATTGTTGGAGCTGACAACTATTTTAATGGCCTATACGCCCAAAGGTTTTATGAACAAAGCCCACGCGTATAAAGCCGCTGTGGATGTGAATTTGGCCAAAGGGGAACCGCCGGATGCCGGCATCAATATGGGGCTTTATACCTATCCGGTTTTAATGGCGGCGGATATCTTGGCCTATGATACAGACCTTGTCCCCGTGGGAAAAGATCAGGTTCAGCATGTTGAAATTACGGCCGATATTGCGGGGGCTATTAACGCCCACTTTGGTAAGCAGATTTTAAAACTGCCGAAATACTTTACGACCGAAGCCACCGAGGTTGTCCCCGGCTTGGACGGCCGAAAAATGAGCAAAAGTTATAACAATATCATTCCGCTTTTTGCAGATGATGCAACCCTTAAAAAAGCGGTGATGAGTATTAAGACAGATTGTCAAGATATCAATGCCCCTAAAAATCCGGATGAAATTTTGCTTTATCAGATTTTAAAAGGGATTGCCCCTGCGGATATGGTGGCCGAGGTTAAAGAAGGTCTTGAAAAAGGCGGCATGGGGTATGGAACGATTAAAAAAATGCTTTTATCCGCCCTTATTGATGAAATTAAAGAAAAGCGCGAAAAATACAATGAGTATTTGACACACTACGATACGGTTGAGGATATGTTAAAATCTGGTGCCGCACGGGCACGGGAAATTGTCCGCCCCGTATTGGAACGCACCAAAGATGCTATTTTTGCAAGGAAAGTATCTGATTAAAAGACCCTATCCTTTCGGGTTTAGAATACTTTTTAAAGGTTCGTAATCCTTATTAGTTAGCGAAGACACATCTATGATAGTGTGGATGGCATCCTCTAATTTATAATCAGATTGATAATGTTTTGATCGCATCCGAATATCGGGGCGCAGAGCTTCTAACTTTGGGGAAAGCCACAGCATAAAGGGAATAGATGTCATTGGTTTATTTGCAATTTGGGAATGTCCCAAAATTTTATTGGTTGTCGTATCAAAAATATCTTCACCGTGATCGGAAAAATACAGCATATAAGAAACAGAATCCGTTGCTTTTAATTGATTGATAATTTGGGATAAAACCCAGTCTGTATACCGAATCGAATCATCATATGAATTTAAAAGTCGGTGGCCATAATCGGACAAATTCTTACCCGCCAAATGATCCGTCCAATGCCGAAACGAAGCGGGATAACGATTGACATAAGCCGAATGTGAACCGATTAAATGGACAAAAATAACCTGTTTTTCATCCGAAGAAGATAGAATTTTTTCAATGTCCGGCAACATATCACCATCCAGTCCCGCTTTTTCAAAGCGTTTCATTCCGCTGAAATTAAAACATTTATTATAATCGGCATGTGCCGTCATGGCCGTGATGACTGTATCTTCCAAGGCATATTGATTGGAAAGCCAATAGGTTTTGAAGCCAGCTTGCTTAAAATAATCAATTAAAGAGCCTTTTTGAAGAACAAATTCGGGATGAAGCGTATCGGCAAAACTGATCGCCTTTTCCAAAGAGGGCATGGTTTGAGCAAACTGTGACCGAACCCCCTTAAATGCGATTAAGCCTTTTTCTGATTCGGTAAATTCATTTGTTTGGCGGGGATATCCATAGCATGAAAAATGCATACTGTTCGCACTTTCTCCAATGACAATGATATACCGGCAAGGACCTTTGGCTTTATCGGGTAAAACCGATGTGATTGTATCAAACAAAGGAGCATTATGGGTAGCAATTTTTTGTTGTAAATCCCGATAATGGCGGCGATAAGAAATATAATGCCAGATCAAATTGCTGAACGGATTAAGAATATAACCGTCTTTGAATTTAAAGCCCTTTTTAAACAGATTTCTGATAAAGGGAATAGACAAAATCAGTCCCGTTGTGACCGCTGCGATATGAACTAAGTTATTATCAAATGCAGGTTGTGGCAAATGGTAGAGCCCTATAAAAGGAATAAGGTAAAATAAAGGGGCTAAAATATACAAAATAACGGGGATATTTTGGCCGATAAATTCCCGTGTTTCGCGAATATTGGATACAAAAACACTATAAAATGTATTTAATCCAATCCGAGTGCCGAATAAGTAAATATGCCCTAATTCCATAAACATCAGTGGCATAAAAATCGCCTGAATAATCATTAAGTAGGGACGCGCTACATCGGGCATTACCAGAATCGGCAATGAAACTAATGCACAAATCGGAATTGTTCGGATGAAATCTTTGATCAACAATTTTGTAAATGTATAATCCCTTAATTTCTTTAAGGATACAGTTTTAACTGTTGTATAAACAAGCGGTAAATAAGCAATAACAATAATATATAAAAAAGCAAACCTAAAATTCAGCATATCGGGGGAATCCTTTCCTTAGCGGAAAAATTTAATATAAATCCAAAGCAAAGTCAAGAAATTATCTAAAACTAAGAGTCGCCGGTCGCATAAAACAATGACAAATAGCTATGGCCAAAGCATCCGATGCATCAGGGGGAATGTGTTCGGGAACCGTTTTTAATAAGGTGCGCACCATCATATCCACTTGGTTTTTATCGGCATGCCCTGCACCAACAACCATCTTTTTAATATGATTGGGTGTGTATTCCGATACCCGAATGTTAAATAAAGCCGGCGTTAAAATAACAACCCCCCTTGCCTGCCCCAACTTTAAGGTTGAATTGGGGTTTTTGTTGACAAAAGTTTCCTCAACCGCTGCCTCATCAGGGGAAAAATCGGCAATGATTTTTTTTAACCCTTCATGTAAATCGGCTAATCTTTCGGGTAGAGATAACTTATCATTCGGATTAATAACGCCAGCCGATATAAAGCGCAGTTTTGAACCTTCCTTATCCACAACGCCCCATCCTGTGTGGCGCAACCCCGGATCAAGGCCCAAAACCCTTAACATTATTCTTCACTTTCCAGTTGGTTTAAAATATCTTCCGCAATGTCAGCGTTGGTAATAACGCGTTGAACATCATCATCTTCATTTAAAAGGTCAATAAAGTCCATCAATTTTTTTGCCGTTTCCAAATCCGTCACGGGTGTTTGAACGGTTGGGCGCCAATCCATACGAGCGGCGTTCGGTGTGCCGAATTTCTTTTCCAAAGCATCACGAACCGTTCCCAAATCTTCGGGTGTACAGATGATTTCATGTGTTTCTTCATCGGATGAAACATCCTCGGCACCAGCATCAAGGGCGGCTTCAAACATAGCATCAGGTGTTGCCACTTTGGCCGGAAATTCAATATATCCGATATGTTCAAAATTAAAGGTGACCGATCCCGTTTCCCCCATTGCCCCGCCATTTTTGGTGAAAATGGCCCGCAAATTCGGAGCCGTCCGTGACCGGTTATCCGTTAAAGCTTCAACAATAATTGCCACATGCCCAGGGCCAAAACCTTCATAGCGGAGTTCATCATAATTTGTCGTATCGGCACCACCCGTTCCTTTGGCAATTGCGCGTTCAATATTATCCTTGGGCATATTCTGAGATCTGGCGTTTTGAATTGCAAGCCGAAGTCTTGGGTTCATCTCTGGGTCCGGAAGTCCTGTTTTGGCCGCCACAGTAATTTCACGGGCAAGTTTTGAAAAGACCTTTGCACGCGCCTTATCCTGAGCACCCTTACGATGCATAATGTTTTTAAATTGTGAATGTCCTGACATGATAAATCCTTTCATTTAAATAATATCCCTTATAACACACTTTTTCCAGAAAAACAAGATTTTTTCGCATCTGACAATCTTAACCTTTTTTCATATCATTTATTTCTATTTTCCCCTTGACGGCACAGATGAAGAATGATATAACACCTTAAATAAAAAAGGAATAAAAATGTTATCACCGGATGCACACAGATTAACAGAAGGAAATATTTTTAAAAACCTGATTAAATTTGCCATTCCTGCTTTGGCGGGGCATTTTTTGGTTTCTTTATACGGGGCAGCCGATGTCTTTATCATCAGCTATTTTGCCGATTCGGCAACCTTATCGGCGACAACAACAGGGGCTCAGGCCGTTTTTACTTTAATGGCCTTTGCAATCGGATTGGCAATTGGGGGAAGTATCCTGATAGGACAATACTTTGGGGCAAGAAAAAGCCAAGATGTCCTTGAAACCATTAGCACTTTCTTAGTTCTATTAATATCAATAGGGGTGCTTTGCTCAGTACTGATGTTAGGCTTTGCCGGACAAGTTGTAGATTGGCTTCAAACACCGATTGAAGCGTGGAAAGGGGCTTTCCAGTATATCCTGATATGTGGGGGTGGTATTATTTTTACTTTTATCTATGAAGGAATAAGCGCCATTCTAAGAGGTATGGGCGATTCTAAAAATCCATTAAAATTCGTGGCTATTGCCTGTTGCATCAATATATTATTAGACCTTTTATTCATTGGCTTTTTTCATTTTGGAGCAGCAGGTGCCGCCATTGCAACTATCATATCCCAATGCATTAGTGTCATGGTTGCCATATCCTATTTAAAGCGCAAAAACTTCGTTTTTGACTTCCGCCCTCATAGTTTTAAATTCTATCCTCAAAAAGCCAAAATGATACTGAGATTAAGCATTCCGTCATCCATTCAGGGGATATTTATTTTTCTATCCTTTACCATTATGACTATTGCCGTGAACAAATTGGGGGTTGTTTCTTCAGCAGCATTGGGAATCACCAATCGTATTGATGGATTTTTAATTATGCCAGCACTAGCCTTTGGTGGCGCAGTATCGGTAATGACGGCGCAAAATATGGGGGCAAAGTTTCACACGCGCGCCAGGAACTGCTTTTATGCTGGATTTTTAATGTCTTTAATTTTTGCCATCCCGTCTTTTGGGGTAATGTATTTTTACCCAAAATGGTTAATGGAGTTAGCCAATTCAAACCCAGAAATTATATCCGCAGGCTCTCAATTTATGTCGGCATATAGCCCAGATTGCCTATTATTGGCTCTTGTCTTTTGTATTAACGGATTTTTTAACGGATGTGGGCGGACAACATTTACCATGGGGAATAATATTCTATCTTCCGCTGGATTTAGAATTCCCTTGATTTTTATCGCCACCGATTTATTTGAGGTCGGCCTTGCGATGCCATTATCTACCCTGCCACAACTGGCAATTTCAATTACCTATTTCTATATCGGCCGGTGGAAAAAGTCGTTAATTCCTAATAATCATCATTCGGAATAATAGATGCGGACTTTTTGACATCCTTATTCGGGCGCAATTGAATGGTCGGAATGACCCTAACAACCGTTTCATACAAAGACTTCAATGTCTTTGTATAAAGATGATCCGCATGTGAAATTGTTTCATAATGAACATCTACAAACGGATTTGTTGCCAATTGTTCGGCAAGCATCGCAACACCATTTTCATCAACAACTTCATCGCGAGTGCCTTGAATAATCAAACCGGAAGACGGACAGGGAGACAAGAAATTAAAATCATACATTCCCGTTGGTGGTGTGACAAATGTAAAACCTTTTATTTCCGGTCGGCGCATTAAAACTTGCGCCGCAACCCACGCACCAAACGAATAACCGACAACCCAGCACTGATTGGCCTCAGTATCCTGACTTTGCAACCAATCCAGTGCCACAATTGCATCTGCCAATTCTCCGGCACCGGTACCGTCAACTTGACCTTGGGAGTAACCAACACCACGATAATTAAAACGCAAAACTGAAAATCCCATATCAACAAAGGCCTGAAATAACGCGTATGTCACCCGATTATTCATAGTGCCACCTTGGGTCGGATTTGGGTGTAGTATTAAGACAAGAGGTGCTCGCGGGCTCTCCGAACGATGAAAACGTCCTTCTAAGCGACCAACAACACCATTAAAAAAAACTTCTTCCATGGGATTTCTCCTTTTCCTGAACAATATGATGTTTGATTTTAGAATATTTTTTTTTAAATTGCAAGATTTTTGTTGACTTTCACAAAAAAAGCCTGTATAAAGAAGCAGGTTATGGCGGAATAGCTCAGTTGGTAGAGCAGAGGAATCATAATCCTTGTGTCGGGGGTTCGAATCCCTCTTCCGCTACCAGTTTAAAGCAAAGCCTTCCTAATTGAAAGGCTTTTTTTTATAGGGGTAATTAGATTATGGTTAGGCAGTATTCTTTGTGGGCTTTATGTGCTTGCATGACAATTTTAATCCCTGTATCAGGTCATGCCGAATCCGTCAGTGCGGGAGATATTTATGACCTAGCCGTTCAAGGTAATGTTAGTGCTTTAAAAGAAGTAAAAGAATCACTTGACGCAGTAGAAAAAAATGGGCAAACAGCCCTTTGTCGGTCAATAACAGATAAAAATTATGCGGCTTATCATCATCTAAAAACAGCAGGTGCAAATACGAATCACCCCTGCACGCAAGATATCCCCAAAAACGACCGAGAAGCCTTTCAAAATCGCTATCAAAATTGGATTAAGGAAGTATCAGAAAAATCCCCTTCACTATTATCCGGCGGTGGCGGATTATCCATCGGCACCATCACAGGTATCGGTGTCGGTGCAATGGCAGTTGCCGGTGTAGCTGTTGCTGCGGGGGGTGGTGGCGGCGGCGGTGGTGGCGGTAGTCATTCTTCTTCGGTCATTAGCTCTGCTTGGGGTTCTACTTCGGCATCAGGATATTCTTCCTTACCTTCAGATTCTTTTCCGCTACCGGATCATACACTAACACAGGCAGCAACATTTGAAACAGGCGATTCTCATTACGGTGTTGGTCGTTTTCTACCCGTTATCAATGCAGCCACCGCTTATGAAAAATTTATTCCCGTAAAAACCGAAAATGATCAAATTGTATCCTATGATACAGGAGCACTGGATAAAATACGCGTTGCTGTGATGGACACGGGTGTTAATGCCAACAATACAAACATCAATTTTGCAACAAAAAACGGAAAAGTTTTAGAATTTGATTACAAAGAATCTATTTCGGGTCACGGGACGCATGTTGCCGGCTTAATTGCCGGAAAATGGAACGGTGATTCACACACCGTGAACGGTGTTGCACCCAATGCCCAAATTGTGG
>JAXFZX010000114.1:0-6212 GCA_034184445.1 Pseudomonadota bacterium
TTCTCGTTTTGACAGATATGGCAACCTCAAGTTTTGGATCCCAGTGGTTGGTTTAAAGAGTAGGAAAGGACATTTAAATGAAACAGTATTTTTATATCGGAGGCTTATTGGTGGGTCTATTGTGGGCAAATGGGGTAGGAGCTGTCCCTTCGTCCATTAAAGAGGACACTTCCTCTAAAAAAGATCCGTATCTGTTGATGGAGGTCTTTGGGGCAGTCTATCAATCCGTAAAGACCGATTATGTGGAAGAAACAGATGATCAAAAATTGGTTGAATCGGCTATTAACGGAATGCTGACAGCTTTGGATCCGCACTCGGGATTTATGGATAACGAATCTTATGAAGAAATTGAAACGCAAACCAAAGGCGAATTTGGGGGGCTAGGGATAGAGATTAGCTCTGAAAAAGGTTTTGTGCGTGTGGTGGCTCCGATTGATGATACACCGGCGTTTAAAGCAGGCTTACAGGCAGGTGATTATATTACGCATATTGATGGATTATCTGTGGTGGGCTTATCCCTTAACGATGCGGTCAAAAAAATGCGCGGTAAGGTTGGAACAAAAGTGACTTTAACCATATCTCGTAAAGATGCTGAGCCCTTTGATGTGACGATTACGCGCGCCATTATAAAAGTTAAACCCGTTAAGTATGAGGCCAAGGGTGATATTGCCTATGTTCGTATCGTATCGTTTAGTGAAACCACCGAAAAAATGACACGGGAGGTCGTTGAAAAGTTGATTAAGGAAATAGGCTCGGATAAGGTTCGTGGCATTTTATTGGATTTGCGAAATAATCCGGGGGGGCTATTGGATCAGGCCGTTGGCGTGAGTGATTTATTCTTGGATAGTGGTGAAATTGTTTCTACCCGATCCCGTAATCCCGAAGATACCATGCGCTATTCCGCCACCAAGGGTGATATTACAAAGGGATTGCCCATTGTGGTTTTAATTAACGAAGGGACTGCTTCGGCGGCGGAAATTGTATCGGGGGCTCTTCAAGACCATCATCGTGCGTTAATTGTGGGTTTGAAATCATTTGGAAAAGGATCTGTCCAAACGGTTCGGTCTATCCC
The DNA here is from genome assembly GCA_034184445.1 of Pseudomonadota bacterium. Taxonomy (GTDB): domain Bacteria; phylum Pseudomonadota; class Alphaproteobacteria; order CAAHEQ01; family UBA3637; genus CALXZG01. Next base: position 1,073 of record JAXFZX010000114.1, read on the forward strand.
CGGATTTGGGGGTATTCGGTTGACGATTGCACGGTATTACACACCGTCTGGGTTATCCATTCAGGCCAAGGGGATTACTCCCGATATTGTGGTTCCACGTGCCAAGATAGAAGAATTACCTATTATTAACGGATTTGGTGAGGAAAACCTGCCTAAGGCCATTTCGGCTGAGGTCGGTAAAAAAGCCAGTGAAACCGATAAAATTAAATCAACTAAGGTAGCAGATACTTTGCGCGCATCCAAAGATGATAAAGATGAAAAAGAAGAAAAAACAGACTATCAATTGGATCGCGCCATAGACATCTTACATGCCGTTTATTTGATGCAAAAGAAAAATTAAGGAGTCGGGTATGAGCAAAGGGTATCGTTCTAATGTCGGTATGATGATTATCAATTCGGAAAAGAAAGTGTTAATGTGCACGCGTATCCATTCCGAAGGACAGACATATCGCTTACAAATGCCGCAAGGCGGAATTGATAAAGGGGAAACACCAATTAAAGCCGTTTATCGTGAAATGAACGAAGAAATCGGGTTATCACATGAAGATGTCCGTTTTATTGCAATGACCCGAAAATGGTATAAATATGACTTACCCGAATCAGCGCGACGTAAAAAGTCTATTCGTGGTCAGCGTCAAAAATGGTTTTTATTCTTAATGGTAGCACCGGATAGCAAAATTAACTTTAAAAATTTTGATATTCAGGAATTCGTTTCTTTTGAATGGGTGGATTTGGAACGGGTTAAAGAATCCGTTATTACCTTTAAACAACCCGTCTATGAACAGGTTATTGAAGAATTTCGCCCCTTTGTGGAACGATTAAAGATAACCTAACCGCTATAGGCTTCTCCGCGCAATTTTTTCATATAGGCTACCGTCATCTGTTTTTGGGTAGAATCTTTATGCTTAATACCCTCTCTGTTCTGGTCGGATTTATCGTCTCGTTTCCGTTCATAAAGGGTATCTGCTGGCACTGAATGCTCTGCCAACATTTTTTTCATAACGGAATTACTATCCCTAAGGGGCATTCCTTCTGCTAAGATTTTAGCATCTTCCGCCATGCGGAGACTGTTATCCGCAATTTCATTTCCTAATGCGCCATCACGGCCACTGGTTCTTAATTCCTTAAAGGCTCTATCGGCATGGCCATTTTGGATTTGTTTTATGGCATCTTTTTCCGTGGCAGACAAAGACCTCTTTTTCATTTCGTTAATGCGGTGTTTCATGTCTTCACGCGCTTTTTCCCGTTTTTTTATTCTTTCTAAAATTTTTTCCGAAATTTTTAGGTTGTGCTCTTGAGCCTTTTTTATTAATTCCTTAGATTTATCCAAATCCTTTTCAGCACTGATTTTTTTTATTAAATCCTGCTTTTCTTCCCATGACAGGGGCTTTTTCTCTTGGGCTACTCGGTGTGCCTTATCCCGTAGATAGAATGGTGTCCGAGCACTGCGTTTGGGGCGACGAAAAGTGCGCCGATCCCGAGCAATATATTTTTTACGGGCATTGGCCTCTACAATCTTTTTTTTATCGGCATCATTCATGATAAAGCTCTCCTTCTACTTTAATTATACCGCTTTTTTGAATTTTGTCCAGAAAAAGATTTGCAATTTGATTTTAAAGTGGGTATATTATGAATAGTTTTAATTTTAAAAGGATAAAGGTATGAGCACTATCAAAGAAAAGTTTATAGGACTTCAAAACTATATGAATACACAAATCATTGGTCAGACAGAATTGGTGGAAAAGTTGCTGTTAGCCTTGCTCAGCGATGGGCATCTATTGGTGGAAGGGTTGCCGGGGCTTGCAAAGACAAAAGCGGTTAAGGTTTTATCCGGAACGATTGATTCGGGTTTTCAACGGATTCAATTTACTCCTGATTTATTGCCATCCGATATTACGGGAAGTGATGTTTATCGCCCCGAAGTGAATAGTTTTGCATTTAAAAAAGGACCTATCTTTAATAATTTGATTCTGGCCGATGAAATCAATCGTGCACCGGCAAAAGTGCAATCCGCATTATTGGAAGCAATGGGTGAACGACAGGTGACAGTCGGTAATGAAACATACCGGTTGCCGGATTTGTTCATGGTTATGGCCACGCAGAACCCGATTGAGCAAGAAGGCACCTATAATTTGCCCGAAGCTCAATTGGATCGTTTTTTGATGTATGTTAAAATTGCCTATCCCGATATAGAGGCTGAACGCCAAATCCTAAAATTGATTCAAGGTGAAGAAAAAAAACTTCCGCCCGCACAGTTTGATAAAATTAAACAAGAAGAAATTTTTGAAGCTCGTAGCGAGGTGTTGGATATTTATATGTCTCCAACCTTGGAAGAGTATTTGGTTCAATTTATTATGGCAACCCGTCATCCCGAGGCTTATGGTGATGATGTAGCCAAATTACTGCAATACGGGGTCAGTCCCCGTGGCACAATTGCTCTTGATCTAGTGTCCCGTGCGGCGGCGTGGTTGGCGGGCAGGGATCATGTTCTGCCCAAGGATATTCAAAAAGCTATACCGGATGTGTTGCGTCACCGGATCATTTTGTCGTTTGAAGCTAAATCGGCCAGATTGACACCCGATGATGTATTGAATAAGTTGTTGGAACGGGTTCCATTGCCGTAAAGGAGGCCCTTCGTGCCCAGGGAATATAGTCCTGTTTCCGTTGATGAATTAAGTCTTCGTGCTTTGCGCCTGCGAACGCATGCTGTTGTCATCAAAGATTCCAAACAAAATGCCTATGCCAATACGGGGACATCTAATTCACCATTCAGGACTCGCGGTCTTGATTTTCAAGAAATCCGTGCGTATCAACCGGGTGATGATATTCGTCAAATTGATTGGCGCACGACAGCTAAGCACGGTAAGCCTTTTACAAAACTTTATACCGATGAAAAAGAGCGTCCTGTTTATTTTGTTTGTGATATGCGTACACGCATGAAGTTTGCCAGTCACGGTGACTTTAAATCTGTTGTTGCGGCACGGATGACAACCTTGTTGGCATGGCTCGTCGAACGAAAAAAAGATAGGATTGGGTCGGTGATCTTGATGCCGGATCAAATTAAAAGCGTTGATTTAAGGGGTAATCGGGGGATAGACGGTTTAATTGCCGATTTGGTAGCTGCCGGCAGTCCCTATCCGGATCAAGATGATGAAACCACTTTGGATCAGGCTTTGATGCTATTGGCGCGTGAGGCTAAGAATGGAGCCATGATTTTTATCGTCAGTGATTTTAGTGATTTAACCCCCGAATCATTAAAAGTTCTAAGCCGTCTCAGCACTCGGCGCACACTGGCTTTTATCCATGTTTATGATGAAATGGAATCTCAAATGCCGTATGGCTTTTGGATGATGACGGATGGACACCAAACAGCCAGTATAGATATGACTAATCGCACGGTGCGAGAATCCTTTGAAAAACCATTTTCTGAACAATTGGTTCGTTTAAAAGAAACAATAGAACACAATGGTTGGGGATACTTATCTGTTAAGACCACGGATGATTATTTGGGCCTATTGATGTCGGCCGTTCAGGGAGGAACTATATGATGGTTGACTTATCGGGACTACGCGATATTCATATTCCCACCGAACCATCATGGTGGCCACCGGCTATTGGATGGTGGATTGTTTTTGGGAGTATCATTTTGACCCTTTTGATCGGGTTGTGTATATTTTTAACATGGTATAATCAGCCCAGACAATATGCACTAAGAGAACTTAAAAAACTATATGTCCTATCATCCGATACGGTTTTATTTGCTCGTCAGATTTCGGTGTTGTTAAAACGAATCGTTTTAATTTGTTATCCTCATACAAAGGCCGTGACACTAACGGATGCAAAATGGGCTAATTTCTTAACGGAAAAAACGGGGACATCGTTTTCTGATTTACAATTAAATTTGTTGATAGAGGCTCCTTATATGCCGGAAAAAAGTTTATCTGCGGATAATTCAGATGCCCTTTATCGATCAACACAGCAAGCCATTATTCAATTATTTAAAGGAAAAACAAATGGAACAAAAAGCACAAAGCATTCATGAGGCTATTGCTTTGTTAAATCAAGGTCGTACACTGCCCTCTTTCGGTGAGACGGTCCCACCGCCACCGGCCATTCAAGACATTATTCATGATTCTCATGAAACAAATGCGGGTATTTCATTGCTTGTCAGTATTAAGTATAAATCTCTGTCGGATCATTTAAAAGAACGCGATATTTTAATTCGTCGGGTGATAAAAAATAAAAATGACCTATATTTAGATGGCATCGCAATGGATATTCGGGCACCACGCCTAATTAAGGTTTCCTGTATAATAGAGGTTCATGATATCACATCGGGGCGCGTGTACCAAAATCCGTTGGACTTTATTGAAAACCGGTTGGGAATAGCGGTGTCGGGTAATCATAGCCAGAAACAAACCAACAATGACTTTCCGCAAGTGATATCCCGAACAGCGCATGAAATGACGGTTTTGATGTATTTAGTCGCTATAGACGGTCATCGGGAAAAATCAGAGAGAGAAACCGTTTTTCGGTATATCAAATCTCGAACACAGGATTTGGTTTATCCAGATTCTGAGCTGAATGATTATCTGATTGCCCTGGCTCCCGATACGGAAAGTTTTACCATCGCTTTGCAAGAGGTTCTTAAAAAAGAAAAATCTGTTGTTCAACATTTTGTAGAAACCATATTGGATATAATTATGGTTGATGGACATATTGATCCGCGTGAACGTAATTTTCTCATTCGTTTAATGTCTGTTTTAGAACAAGAAGGATACGAAATTACTTTACCCTCTTTTTAGGATAAAAGGATATTGGGTGGAATAAAACAATAAATTTAATTGTGTCCGTGACTATACATCTGCGACATATTATAAAAAAAAATACCTAAATTCTGGCACTAATGGATATAAAAAGTTGTTTGTTGTACCTGGCAGATCTATGCGATAATATTTCGGTATTTGTTATTGATTTTCAATCTCATTTTTTTTAATATGATACAATATATCCTCTTCTAACCTACGATTATGAGAAATAGTCACTGCTAAGAAAGCAATAGAAACTATCAAAACTTCTGCTAAAATAGTGCTAAAAACGAAAATAACAGGTGGGGTATTAAATATCCAACAATAAAGAA
>JAXFZX010000115.1:0-10000 GCA_034184445.1 Pseudomonadota bacterium
GTAATTTAAATAAATTTTTGCTAACTCATCCAAGCTATGACCGTGATTAGAACCGTTTAGGACAGCACTCATCACCATGGTATCATCAATCGGAAAGATTTGAAAATCTGGTCCGTATTCTTGCGCTATGATATGCATATCATATTTAATATTGTGTCCAATTTTTAAAATATCAGGGTTGACTAAAATTGGTTTTAATAAAGCCAGTACCTTAGAAATTGGAATTTGTTTGGGTATATTTCTATCGGTCGTAAATAGATCTAGCGGGATATCTTCTCCATGCCTAAGAGGAATATAGCATGCTTGCCCATTTCCAATTCCCAATGAAAAACCAACTAATTTTGATTGCATGGGATTTAGTCCTGTTGTTTCTGTATCTATGGAAACTTTATCCCGAATCTGGGACAGCCATTGTTTTAGTTCTGATTCTTCTTGAATTAAGCTATAATTTTTTTGGGGTTGAAGTAAACAGGTATTTATTGTCTCTGGTGCACATTTTGGCTTCCAATTTTGAAGTCTTGCCAATAAACTTTTAAACCCATTTTCCGTTAAAAAGGCCCTTAATTGTGTAAAATTAGGCTCTTTTACCGAAAAGTCAGATAAAGGCATTATGTTAGGAACATCTGATTTTAATGTCACCAACTGCCGTGAAATCAGGATTTGATCTCTATCGCGTATCAAGCCTTCACGGCGTTTTTTTTGGGGTATTTCCTCTAAATGCGACAATAAATTATCCAAAGAGCCATATTGATTAATTAATTGAGCTGCCGTTTTAGGGCCAATTCCTTCTGCCCCCGGTACATTATCAATAGCATCTCCCATTAAGGATTGCACATCAACTATTTTATCCGGTGATACCCCGAATTTGGCCATGACATCTGAATCCACAATTTCTTTTTTTTTCATTGGATCATATAGACTGACCCCATCGCGCATTAACTGCATTAAGTCTTTATCAGCTGATATAATTTGCACTTGTATGTTTTCTTTTACGGCTTTATCGGCATAGGTTGCAATTAAATCATCGGCTTCATATCCTTCTTGTTCTGTCCATGGTATGTTCAAAGCATCACACGCTTGCCGGATCAGAGCAAATTGCGGTATCAACTCTGGTGGTGTTTCTTTTCTGTTTTCTTTATAATGCGGATAAATTTGATTCCGAAAATTCTGTCGTTTAGCATCAAAAATAACAAGCATGCGTGTGCAATTATTTTCTTCTGTCAAATTCATCATCATGTTCGTAAAACCGTAGACAGCATTAATCGGCGTTCCATCGGGGCGCGTCATCGGGGGTAGGGCATAAAAAGCCCTAAAAATATATCCCGAACCATCTATCAAACATAGTGTTTGTCGGTTTGCCATAGGTAAAACCTATTTTTTACCTTTCAATTTATTTTGAGCATTTTGATCGGCTAATTCTTTTAATGAGGTATAAGCCACCTTGCAATGCTCTGCACAATAAGGCTTGCCGGTTACGGTGGGCTTTCCGCAAAAGTGAAAATTTTCCTCCTCCGGATCACCAATTGGCCACCGACACGTATTATTTTTCAGGTCCATTAACCGGCATTTACCGACTACTTTTTTGGCTGATGTTGATTGTGATGTGACTTGTGGCTCTTTTTTCTTAATTGGAGATGGTCGTGCCGTTAAAGCCAAACGATGAACTTTTCCAATAACTGAATTTTTTGAAATGCCCAATTCTTTTGCAATTTCAACGGTGCTTTTTCCCTTGCTCCACAATTTTTTTAATTGTTTAATTTTATCTGCTGTCCATGACATATTACTTCTCCTTTTTTATATTATACACTTATTCTCTTAAGGCGTCAAATGTTTCTGCATCAAGGGCATTTTGAAACCCGTTATTGATAAAAATTTGTCGCACTTCGTTCAGATGTTCGCCAACCAAAATGGCATCCTTGGGATAGGCTTCATACATTTTGGCGGCGGCGTTAATAATTTTCTCTGTTTTATTTTGCGGTTCAATGGTTTTATATCGTCGTGTTTGTAATGCAACAGCATAGGGCATGCGTGCCACACGATAAGCCTTTGCCAATTCATCGGCTTTAATGGCAAAATCCATAGCCGTTTTAAATCCGATTTTTTTTAAATCTGAATCCAGAGACTTCCCCCCTTCCATTAAGTTAATGCGCGCCACTTTGACCTGAAAGGGATTTATCTTTTCTTGGACATAGTCGGTATGATAGGCCAATAAAAACCTATATTCTTCATTTTGGCTGATTTGATTTAAGTACTTACTAAAAATCCCCAGTCCTGCATTAATTTTGGGAATATCATCTACTGTTAATTTAGCTAAATCGGGATTTTCCTGTAATTCGGTTGGTTGAGTTAAAACATCCCGAACTGATGGAAAATCCAAGGATTTACCAATGATTTGCGGAATATGATGACCGGTATTTATGGGGACTCCCTCTGTTTTTAAGGGAACATTTTCCACATCTGTTGCTACCCCCTTTGGGGCCAGATAAATATAAAAAGCGGGATTCATATCTTTTAGATATTTGTCTGCAAATGCCTGTTTTACCGGATCAATTTTGGTTGGCAGTTTGCCTTTCCAAATAGCAATATCGGGATGTGTCCTGATTTTCTTTGGCATATTGGGGATATCAAATAACGCCGGAAAAATGTATTGTCTTTGATCAAATGGCGTTTTCAATAAATAATCAAGGTACATATCAATTTGTGTTTCTAAATTATGATGATCATGGGATATTTGTTGCACCGTCACTATGGGACTTTGAAGTGTATTTCGTTGTAATTCGGTGCTGGGGAGTACTTCCCCAAGGGCCTGTTCCACCCCCAATTTTCCCATCACAAGGATGACCCCTGTTATTAATAGAACTTGCCTTTTCATTTTAAAATTCTTCCCTCACTGAATAGATAAGTTTGCTTTCCCCTTCGGCCGGTATTTGAACATCCCATGTGAAACGATTAGCCGCCCTTTGTGATTTGATAGTTTCGGATAACATTTTGGCATTAGCCCCAAAATCTTCTTGCACTTTTACAATTACAGGGTTCGTGGTTCCGTTTTTAAAGGTGACCTCATATGTTTTTTCGGAAATATGTTTTACCCGATTTTGGGTAATAGGCTCTTGCCGTTCACTATTTTTTATCATTTTGGCATTGGCCGATATATCAAAAGCCGTCCCCATATTTAAGGTCACTTCTTCTAAATTTCCGACATGATTGATTCTGTCTTCGCCTACAAAGATCAGGTCTCCTTTTTTATCCGCCTGATACAGACGCACAATCCCACGCGGTAAAGCAATCCCCAAATGATTTTCTTTGGTATTTTTTAAATTAATTTTGATATTGGGCTTTACATTCTTAATATCCCCATAGGGCCTTAATTGGTTATCAAAAATATATTCTTTTTTGATACCGACATGTTCTGCCGACAAAAGGGAAACCTGTTTTGTTTGGTTGTTCAGGATATCCGTTGTGCGCGGCAGGGTATAAAGATGATAATCTGCAATGTTTTCCTCGTTCATCGGTGCCGCCTTCATTACGGCTCCCACCATCATCCCTGATTCGTCTATCCTCTTGGCGCGTTTTACCTGATATCTCTCAATATGTACATCACCCGCCACAACCTGCATATGGGCGTTTTGATAATCCATACCCGAATTATTCGTCAGGCTTACCCAACCATTTAGGGTCATTTCTTTGTTATCATTTGCAATTTCGGCGACATAACTGGCATCCCATGATAATCCCCTCGTTAAGTAATTCAGGGTTAAATCCTGTTTTCCTTCTTGGTTCGCCGCAATATCCATCACCAGTGTCGGCTTAACACGCAGTTGAGCCGGCAACCGGTTAAAAACAATTCGCCCCGGATAAGACGCATCAATTTTTCCGTTTATCCTTAAAATCGGGTTTCCGTTATTATAGGACACCAACTCTGCCGAATTTGTTTCTAAAACACCTGTCTTTGGGTTCATATATTGTGTGGTTACGGTTTCGCCTACCGATTTTTCCAAAAGCGATTGATATGTCATCACATCAAAATTAAAGTTGTTTTCCAAAAAAGTGATATTTTTTCCGTCTAAAATAACGCTGGATGGAATAATTTCCCCTGAAATACCGGCATAGGCTATTTCATTCTTACCGGATTTAAGGGGGACATCTCGCGTATCTTTAATTAAGGCCATGTCGCTGTTATATATCACGATATTCAGATCTTTTTGTTTTTCCAGCCCGATTGTTTCTTCGGCAGCAAAACATGTTGATACAATCATTGTCGTTGTCATTAAAGTGTAAAAAATTAAATGTTTCATATTATTTCTCCTTTTCAAAACAAGTTAAATCCTTATAAGATGGATTATTTGCAATCAACCTTTTTTTCCAAATTTCATGAAATCCGAAACAAACGGCAATTTGATAATAGGTCGGAATTTCTCGCTTTGCGAGGTTTAATCCTTGAGGCTCATTTATTAGGGCATTTTTTAGATTATTTTTCAACAGTTTCATTTGTTCTTTTGTTCCATAATAATCAATAAACAATACCCCCAGAGCTGTTATTAGACATAAAAATATATAGATTATTTGTGATATTTCAATTCCATAATGGCGTGCCATATATTTTGTTGATAAAATTAAAAGTATCCCTCCGATAATGTATTCTAAGTTAAAGCGTAGGAATGCCGCGATTTTGCCTATCATAATATGACGTTCCCAGAAAGTTTTGTTGATACTTTTTGATTGTAAAATATCACTATTTTCATTGACTTCAATCATCCACAAAGAAAGATTAATTTTTTTGCTTTCTTTTAAAGGACGCCGCCACTTTTTATACCGTGCAGTAAGAATACTTAATCCGATATATCCCACTAAAATAATGGTAAAAATACCAAAAATAACCATATCCGGATCTGCTTTTCGGGGTGCTTGCGGAATATCCTTTGCATCTGAGATAAAATGGAGTCTCACATCGGCATTAGCGGGCAGGGGACGAGTACTTTGAAAAATTAAAGTTCCCTTTATGTCTTCCGTTATTTTAACATGCTCAGGTATTTTTTGATTATTTGTTCCGAAAAGTAGTCCTTTTTCATAAAAATGTGTTTTTTGAGGCATCATTAAAAGAACTGTAAAACGTTCCGTCATTTGTTTCCAACCTGTCCCCGTGATGGGTAAGAATCCGTAGGCCAAAGATTTATCTGTTTTAATCTGATTATTGAATAAGTATGTTAACGCTACTTTATGGACTCCTTTGACTAATGGCTTTTCATATACAACTTCAATTTCTGAATTCGTATCATTCACCGTAAACGGCATAGGTGCATTATCATATTTAAAAGATAAAAATTCCATAGAAATGGGTATAAATTGCCCCTTGGAATCATATATCCCTTTGGGGAAAGTGCGTTTAAAATAGTTTTGATCATCTGTCGTGACAAATTGAATTTGTTCGGTGACACGAATGGTTTGACTATCCAAAACCTGAACAATTACCAAAAAATCCGTTGTATGATTAATAAAGGCAGCCGTTCTGTCATGCCCCCATAAAGTTTTAATTGGCATATTTAATATATTTCCCCGCAGATCCGGAGGGGGTAATTTTTCGGCTTTATTAACCTCTACCTCAGGCAGTCTCTGCTGGTCAATCAAAATAATGGGTTTTCCGGTAAAAATTTGTTCTGTTGATTCACCAAAATTGCTTTCATCGTTAATATCAAATAATTCTGTCGGTTGGTTTTGGGCAAAAACATCAAATGTGAGTAAACAAATAAGAATGCCTAAAAATTTTTTCATTTAATTCCTCTCTTTTCATCGGCTAGACAAACCGCATATAGAGGACACTCATTACATAAAGGCTTTTTCGCTTTGCAAATATATCGCCCATGCAATACCAATGCCAAAGCCACATCGGACTTCATATCATTGGGCACAATTTTATTTAATTTTTGTTCAATATCTTGGGGTGTTTTACCCGTGCAAATTTTAAGCCTATGGCATAACCTGAAAACATGGGTATCAACTCCAATCATTGGCATATGAAAGGCAATGTTTAAAAATACATTGGCGGTTTTGCGTCCTACCCCTGGTAATGTAATAAGGGAATCAAAGTTTGTCGGCACTTGACTATCATATTTTTGAATCAATATTTTTGCAAGTTCTACAATATGATGAGTCTTGTTATTAAAGTAATTGATAAACTTTGTATAAGCCTTCATGCCATCTTCCCCCAAGGCCACAACCTGCTCCGGTGTATGGGCAACAGGGAATAATTTTTCTGTAATTTTATTAACGGTTTTATCGGTGCTTTGAGCAGATAAAATGATAGCCATTAAAAGGGTAAAATGATTTTGCCAATTCAATTCACATTTTGGATTAGGATAAGCAATTTTTAGTGCTTTCCAAAAATTTTCTCGTTCCGCGGATGTCATTAAATAGGACATTTATTTTTTTCTTTCCAAGATAAAATCCAAGACTTTTTTTAAATCGTCAGCCTTATCCCCAAAGGGTATTAAAGCCTCTTTTCCTTGTGTCATTAAACTCTGTGCCAACTCTTTTGCTTTTTGAAGACCCAGAATAGACACAAAAGTGGATTTATGCGCCTCTTGATCCTTTCGTAAAGTTTTGCCAACCAATTCGGCATTACCTTCCACATCTAAAATATCATCTGTAATTTGGAACATTAATCCTAAGGCCTTGGCATACTGCGTCAGAGAATCAATAACGGTTTCGTTTGCCTCAATCGCTATTGCGGGTGCAACACATGAAAAATGGAGTAATGCCCCTGTTTTCATACTTTGCATTCGTTCAATTTCATCTAAATTAAGCGGATCTTTTTCACCGATCAGATCAAGCATTTGTCCGCCAACCATACCGGCAGAACCTGCTCCTTTTGCAAGGGCCTCTATCAATCGCACTCGAATGGCAGGATCCGGATGGGTTTCTTTATCTGCCAATATCTCAAACGCTTTTGTTTGCAAAGCATCCCCCGCCAAAATAGCGGTTGCTTCATCAAATTGAATATGATTAGAGGGTTTCCCTCGTCGCATAGAATCATTATCCATTGCCGGTAAGTCATCGTGAATTAAGGAATATGTGTGTAATAACTCAATTGCAAGTCCAATTCGAACGGCTGTTTTTTGTTCTAGCCCCAACATTTCACCAACTGTTATTGCCAAAAACGGGCGTAGCACTTTGCCCGTCCCGATGGCGGAATAGCGCATAGCCTCCACTAAACGAGAATCTCTTGTTTCTGGCAGGGGCAAAATCCGATCTATTTCATCATTGATTAATGATCTGATTTCATATAATTTATTCTGTATCGTCATGATTAAACTCCTCTATACCGATTGGTGTACCGTCTTTTCCGATAACCAATTTATCAATTTTAGACTTAGCTTCCGTTAATTTTTGTTCACAGAAGTTTTTTAACTTTGCTCCGCGTTCATAAACCGCTACGGCTTCATCCAACTTGATTTTACCGCTTTCCAACTGCCGCACAACAGCCTCTAATTCTTCCATCGCTTCTTCAAAAGATAATTGTTCTATTTCTTTTTCCATTGCTACCTCATTTTTGCTTGTTTGGGTAATTCTCCGGAATCATTTTTAAGGGAAGTATCCGCCCCATGTTCCAGTAAAGAGTTAATAATTTCTCTATATTTTTCTTGTCGTTCTGAACAAAAGGGACTATGGCAATCCGCTAAATCATTCAATTTTAGAAATGCCCAATGTAAAGCGGTATTTCCTTGATAACCTTTGGCATTAACATCTACCCCATTTGATAGTAATAAATCAACAGCCCGATTCCACCCCTTATAGGCGCATCTTGAGAGTAATGTTTCATTGTATTCACATTTTGTATCATATAGGTTATTTTTGATTATTTCGTCCATAAATTCTGTTTCAGCTTCATCGTGATTAAAGTGACCATATGAAACCATGTCGCATAATCCGTAAGGTGTATAAACTGTTTCAATCGCTAGTTTGGCTTCTTGGTCATTAAAATCTCTACGGATTAAATAATCAACTACCTGTCCAGATATAGCTACAATAAACAAAAGAATTACTAAAACTCCAGTGATTTTTAAACATTTTTTTCTCATTTTTTTAAATATGCTTAAAACCAACAGAACGAATAGTGTAAGGAATCCTAGCACAAAAATAATTGACCGTAGGTTCTGAAAGGTCATTAACATGCGCTGCGGACCTGGTTCTCCCACTTTTACTCCATAGCCATTATCCCAAAGCATGGCTTCTGCCCCTAAACCCAGCATCAAAATTACGGCGACACAGATTAATGGTAGAATTCTGAATATTTTTATTTTTTGCATGTGCATTTCCCTTTTTTCTGTTCGCTATGGCAACATTCTTCTTGGTGCTGGTGGCGGCAACATCCGCCATGGTGATGCCCGCACCCGCATTCCTTGTGTGCATCGGCCATCACCTCTTGGTGTCGTTTTGCGCGTTCAAGGGGTGTTTCTTTATGGTGCGCTTTGGTTTTTAATTCCAATTCACGCTCTGTAATTTGACTCATCAATTCCCAAATACTTTCGCGGGCGTTAAAGGCTGCCTGCACTTTCACAATATCCTTTTCCAATGCTTCCGTTTTATCCAGTTCTGCCATAATCTTATCTTGTAGGTCAAAAGCTTTTTGGGAAATAATTTGCATTTCCTCCCACAGCAGTTTTTTGTTTTTGCTTTGTTCTGCCAAATGGGTTAACTGTCGTATATTCACATTTAAATCTGCCATAACAAACTCCTTTTAAAGCTATCATACCGAATCGGAAAAAGAAACACAATCTTTTTTTTCGTTTTGTGATAAAAAAAGTTGCACTTTTAAAATTTTCGGTTTAGGATACGCATAGGATTTAAGAAAGGGAAAATATGAAAAAATCATTGATAGGCTTATTGTTATTGTGCACAACACCGGCTTTTGCCGAACTGGATCCGTTTTCGGTTTATTCGGTTAAGGCACCCGAAGGTTGTGTAGATGCTCCACTTAAAAAAGGGGAATTTACACTTCCGGAACTTATTCAGATCGGGATTTGTAACAACCCGACCCTTAGCCGCAGTTATATGTCCGTTAAGGCGTCTGAGGCCAATCTGGGACAAGCCAAGTCCGCTTATTTGCCGGATATTACCGCAACCGGTTCCATTCAACAACATAACCAAAAAGTTGAGGACCAATCAACGACAAAAGCCTATCCCTATTCGGGAAATTTGGCTTTGTCGTGGTTGGTGTATGATTTTGGTGGACGCTCTGCCAAAACGGATCAAATGAAAGCCTATTTGGACGCAGCCGAATTTTCCTATAATGCGACTTTGCATGATACTGTATTAGCAATTAATCAGGCATATTTTGACCTATTAAGTGCCCAAGAAGTTTTAAAAAGCACCCAAGAGAGTGAAAAGACATTTAAAAAATCATATGAAGAATCGTCCAAACGGTTTGATTTAGGACTTGTATCATCTAGTGATAAATTGCTTGCAAAAACAACATACGAGAATTCGCGTCTTGATGTGGTCCAAGCCGATAACACATTAAAAAAAGCAAAAGGGGCATTGGCGGTTTTATTAAACTTATCGCCGGATACAGAATTAAAGGTCACAACACCTCCCAAAAATAAAGATATTACGAAATTGGAAGGTAATGAAACGGTTCAAGAATTAATGGAAATTGCTTTAACACTTCGCCCCGAATTAAAAAGTCAACAAAGTCAAATGACAGCTGCCGAACGGGAAATTAAGATTTTAGAGGCTGCTGATTTCCCCACAATTTCGGCCGGCGCATCTGTAGGCTATGGTGATAATTGGAAAAAACATAGTCCTTATGCCGTTGATTCATCGGTTGGGTTATCATTATCACTTCCGCTTTTTACAGGGTTTTCGGATACCTATAAGACAGCACATGCTAAGTATCAGTACCGTCAGGCTGCTTTGTCTGTTTTAGAAACACAAGATTCCGTTCGTAAAGATGTCTGGAATAGTTATCAAGACTATAAAACTGCGGTAGAGGCTTATAAGATAA
>JAXFZX010000116.1:0-10895 GCA_034184445.1 Pseudomonadota bacterium
CCGACAACTAGCATTCATCGTTTACAGCATGGACTACCAGGGTATCTAATCCTGTTTGATCCCCATGCTTTCGTGCCTCAGCGTCAATTTACAGCCAGATACTCGCCTTCGCCTCCGGTGTTCTACCCAATATCTACGAATTTCACCTCTACACTGGGTGTTCCATTATCCCCTAATACACTCTAGACTAACCGTCTCAAAAGCTGTTCCGAAGTTAAGCCCCGGGATTTCACTCCTGACTGATTAATCCACCTACACGCCCTTTACGCCCAGTAATTCCGAACAACGCTTGCACCCTTCGTATTACCGCGGCTGCTGGCACGAAGTTTGCCGGTGCTTATTCTTATGGTACCATCATCATTTTCCCATACAAAAGAGCTTTACAACCCGAAGGCCTTCTTCACTCACGCGGCATGGCTGGATCAAGGTTTCCCCCATTGTCCAATATTCCTAACTGCTGCCTCCCGTAGGAGTCTGGGCCGTGTCTCAGTCCCAGTGTGGCCGATCATCCTCTCAAACCGGCTACAGATCGTCGCCTTGGTCAGCCGTTACCTAACCAACTAGCTAATCTGATATGGGCCACTCTTCCGGCGATAAATCTTTCCCCCAAAGGGCTTATGCGGTATTATCACCCGTTTCCAGATGTTATTCCACACCAAAAGGCATGTTCCCATATGTTCCTCACCCGTCCGCTACTGCTACATTGCTGTAACCGTTCAACTTGCATGTTTTAGGCCTGCCGCCAGCGTTCGTTCTGAGCCAGGATCAAACTCTCATATTTATTACTCTAAAAGTCGTCCTGTGCATCAAATTACTTTACTTAAAAAGTTCTTAACAGAAACCCTACAAAACGTCTTACCTAACCAATTCCTTCGTTGCTTTCACAACTTAAATTACTTATGTACACTTCCGTCTTATAGTTCCTAATGCACTTCCGACCCATCTACCTAAACAGCCGTCCGTGCATCCGTTTCCTATCCTGTATTCACTCCGTCTAACATCTCTACTGTCCCCTTCTAGCTCCCCTTCCGGCGACAGCGAAACGCATTCTATACCATTTTCTTCCCTTTGTCAAGCACTTTTTTAAGTTTTTTTACTATTTTTTGCAAAAAATAAAATACCACAAAATTATTTTAATAATTTCAATTTGTTATAAAGAAAAATAAAGATAAAAAAATTACTATATTTCTAAAAAGAATAAAAAAATCCCCCCGTCACCGAGGGGATTAAGATATCAGATAAGGCGTTCTTAATACATGCCGCCCATTCCGCCCATGCCACCCATTCCGGCCGCACCGGCACCGTGATCGCAAGAGCATCTTTCTTCGGGCTTATCGGCCACCATGGCTTCGGTTGTAATCAAAAGACCACCGATGGAAGAAGCACCTTCCAAAGCCGTCCGAACAACCTTAGTCGGGTCAATAATACCGGATTTGAACATATCAGTATATTCGCCTTTTTGGGCATCATATCCTTCGGTTTCTTTGCCGGCTTCAAGCAATTTCCCGACAATAACCGAACCATCTACGGCCGCATTTGCCGCAATTTGGCGAATCGGAGCTTGGAGGGCTTTGCGCACAATTTCAACACCGACCCGTTGATCGTCATTTTCGGGCTTAACCGCTTCTAATGCCTTTGTTGCATACAGCAGGGCCACACCACCGCCGGGGACGATCCCCTCTTTTACCGCAGCGCGCGTTGCGTGCAGAGCATCATCAACACGATCTTTCTTTTCTTTCACTTCCAATTCACTAGCACCGCCGACCTTAATCACAGCGACCCCGCCGGACAGTTTTGCCAAGCGTTCTTGCAGTTTTTCACGGTCATAATCGGAAGTGGTATCTTCAATTTGTTGTTTGATTTGGGCCACCCGATTCTTAATCTCATCGGTAGAGCCAGCCCCATCAACAATCGTTGTATCGTCTTTTGTCACCGTGACGGATTTGGCAGAGCCCAAAGTCGCTAATGTGACATCTTCCAATTTCATACCCAAGTCGGCAGATACAACCGTCCCGTTTGTCAGGATAGCGATATCTTGAAGCATTGCTTTACGGCGATCACCAAATCCCGGTGCTTTCACTGCACAAATTTTTAATCCGCCACGCAATTTATTCACGACAAGAGTAGCAAGAGCTTCGCCTTCAATATCCTCGGCAATAATCAATAAAGGACGACCGGTTTGAATAACGGCTTCCAAAATCGGAACCAGCGGTTGAAGATTGGATAATTTCGATTCATTGATTAAAATATAGGGGTTATCCAATTCCGCAATCATCTTTTCCGGATTCGTAATAAAGTAAGGTGAGAGGTATCCACGATCAAATTGCATTCCTTCTACAACATCCAATTCGGTATCCATACCTTTGGCATCTTCAACCGTAATCACGCCTTCGTTGCCCACTTTTTCCATCGCACGGGCAATGTAATCACCGATAGATGAATCGCCATTTGCAGAAATTGTTCCGATTTGAGCAATCTCACCGGATGTGGAAATCTTTTTAGACCGTTTTTTCAAATCAGCCACCACGGCTTCTGTTGCCAAATCAATACCGCGCTTTAAATCCATCGGATTCATACCGGCGGCAACGGCTTTGCAGCCTTCTTTAATAATGGCTTGAGCCAAAACGGTCGCCGTTGTCGTGCCGTCACCGGCCACATCATTGGAACGAGAAGCAACTTCACGCACCATTTGGGCACCCATATTTTCAAATTTATCCGCGAATTCAATTTCCTTAGCAACGGAAACGCCGTCTTTGGTAATTTTGGGCGCACCATAGGCTTTACCCAAAACCACATTCCGTCCCTTAGGACCCAAAGTTGCCTTAACCGTATCGGCCAACAAATCCACGCCGCGCAACATCTTTGTGCGGGCATCTGTTCCAAATTTAATTTCTTTTGCTGTCATAATATACTCCTTTTATTCCAAAATGCCCAAAACTTCACTTTCCTTCATGATGAGGAGGTTTTCCCCATCAATTTTAATTTCTGTTCCGGACCATTTACCAAATAGAACTTTATCCCCTTCTTTCAAGGCCATGGCGACCAGTTTTCCATCGTCATCACGACCACCGGGGCCAACGGCCACAACAATCCCTTGTGAAGGTTTTTCCTTCGCCGTATCGGGAATAATCAATCCGCCAGCGGTTCTATTTTCTTCTTCTACACGTTTTAGGACAACGCGATCCAATAAAGGTTTAAATTTCATCTTATACTCCTTTTTTTGACCTTTAAAAAATTGTTGTATCTATCAAATAGTATGTCACAAGGGATAAGTCAAGCCCCCCTAACCTACTTTTTATTCATCCATATATTTGCGACCTGAACGCCAGTAATCATAGCCCGTAATAACCGTCAAAACGGCGGCCCCCCACAAAAATACCGTACCAAGGATTTTCCAAAATTCGGTCAAATCGCCCGCGAAACCGTTAACCGATACCATCAACATCGGAAGTGCCACCATCTGACAGGTTGTTTTCCATTTTGCCAGTTTGGTGACAGGACAACCGACCTTAATTTCCGCCAAGAATTCCCTGAGACCCGACACTAAAATTTCCCGACATAAAATGATTACCGCCGGAATAATACCGTAATAACCAAGTCTATCTTTATAAGCCATCATCAATAAAAGGGCTCCAATCAATAATTTATCTGCAATCGGATCCAATACCCGTCCAAATCGTGACAATTGATTCCAATGGCGCGCCAAATAACCGTCCATATAATCCGTAATCCCTGCCAAAATGAAGAGACCAACCCCCACCCATGCCCATATCGGATGTTCGCCAAAGAAGGTTGCCACAATTAAGGGAATAGCCCAAATTCGGATTCGCGTAAGCAAATTTGGCACATTAATTCGCCTTTCAACAACAGTATTAACCTTTCCGACTGTTTTTTTTACCATTTCAATCGGTTGTTTTAACTTTTTTTTCCCCTTGCGGGTTGTCTTTTTTTGGACCATTTTCATTTCCTTTCGTTTTAAATTTATTTTAATATAACCTATCCGTGATAAAAAGTATAGACTTTTTTTGCAATTTTTTCACTAATCCCCGGGACATGGGTTAATTGTTCAAGTGATGCCCCGGCAACAGCCCGTGCCGTTCCGAAATGGAGAATAAGGGCTTTTTTGCGTTTTTCACCAATATCTTCTATGTCTAGCAAAGTTTCATGAAGCATATTCTTTGCCCGCTTGGCCCTGTGGGTACCAATGGCAAACCGATGAGCTTCATCACGAAGGCGCTGTAATAGATGTATCAAATCACCCTTTAAATCCAAATAAATCGGTTCAGTCGGATTTGCCCCCAGATAAAAAGTTTCCTCACCCGCATTTCGCCGTTCTCCCTTGGCAATCGCTAAGACAGCAATATCATGTATGTTTAGACCCTCTAAAATTTCCATCACACTTGCCAGCTGACCTTTGCCACCGTCAATTAACAAGGCAGAAGGCAAATCCTTTTCTCTGATACCGCGTGACAGACGACGCAACAGAACTTCTTTCATCATCCCAAAATCATCATTTGTTTGTGCCATTTCTATATTAAAGCGTCTATACCATTTTTTTTGAAAACCGTCCTTATTGGCCGCAATCATGGCACCGACAGCAAAAGAACCTTGAATATGACTATTATCATAAACCTCTATTTTATCCAGAGTAGGCACCTTTAACAATTGGCGCAATGCTTCCCATGTTTCTTGACAAATATTGGCCTCTTGAATGTGTTGACGATACGATTGGCGGGCATTTTCAAGGGCAACTGCCATCATTTTTTTCTTTTCCCCCCGCAAAGGACGCAAAATCGTGACGGCATAACCCGCTCGTTCGGATAGAGCACGCGCCAACTCATCAGAGCATTCCTCAGAAATCAAAATCGTTTTTGGAGGTGGAATTTGATCATAAAATTGCATTAAGAACGAAGAAACTGTTTCCTCCCAATCTGAATCGGATATATTTCTTAAAAAATGAATCATATTGCCCTCGGCATGACCGGAACGATAAAAGAAAACCTGAACACAGGCAGTATCACCTTGATGATAAAAGGCAACCATATCC
Source organism: Pseudomonadota bacterium (assembly GCA_034184445.1). Classification (GTDB taxonomy): domain Bacteria; phylum Pseudomonadota; class Alphaproteobacteria; order CAAHEQ01; family UBA3637; genus CALXZG01. The sequence continues at coordinate 5,048 of JAXFZX010000116.1, forward strand.
GCTTGATAAAGCGATGTTTCAGAATCCGTATCCTGAATTCGGTTCAGGGCCATTAATTTATCCCGAACAAGGGCGGCTTCTTCATATTTTTCTTGGGCAGAAAGACTTCTCATTTGCTTTTCTAAATCGGATTGCAAGGGAATTGATTCCCCCCGTAAAAAAGCAAGAGTTTGTTTTACCTTTTGCGCATAATCATCAGCCGAGATACACCCCGTGCAAGGGGCACTACACCATCCGATTTGATACAACAAACACGGCCGTGTCCGATTGTGAAAATAGGTGTTATTACAGGTTCTAAGCCCAAATATTTTTTGCAATTCCTTAATGGTTTGGTTCACCATCAATCCCGATGTATAAGGTCCAAAATAATCCCCCTGCCCTTTACGGTTACCACGATATTTCATCAAACGCGGAATATCCTCATGAGTGATTAAAATATAGGGATAACTTTTATCATCCTTTAATAAAATATTGTAAAAAGGACGATACTTTTTAATCAAGTTATTTTCCAATATTAAGGCTTCGGCTTCACCGGCTGTTTCTATTGTGATGACCTCCGATACTTCGGATACCATTTGTCGAATCCGCGCAGAAAGCCGATCAATATGCGTATAGTTTGTCAGCCTCTTCTTCAAATTTTTGGCTTTACCGACATATAGGACAACTCCGTCCTTATTTATCATCCGATAAACCCCTGCCCGTTCGGATACCGTTTTTAATTTTTGATGTAAGATATGGACGCCTGTTTCAAAACTCATACCCCTATACTAGCAGTTTTTATTTAAAAAGTAAAACTAAAAATGCTGTTCATTCCCACAAAAAAAAATGGGATAAAATATACCGAACCACACCCTTTAAACGATAATTAGGTCACCCCTAGTCATATGTTCGTCTGGGTCTTATCCCCATATGATAGATTCTAACGGCATTCGGTGATTGCGCCGCTGCAGAGGCAATCAATGTTTGACTGACGCGACCGCGCTTAATAAACCGATCATAGGCCTCACGGAAAGCAGGCGTTTCCCCAATAAAGGGGCAAAACATTTGAAATTCAGTTTCCCGACGATCGCGCATGGTCGGCCCCAATTTAGGACTGATACACACCATACCAGCGGTTTTAATCACTTGTGCCAACGATCGTTTTGTATCCAAATCGGGGGCATTTTGATAGGCCTCTATCACCCGCGGTGTCATATTCAGTAAAACAAGGTGAACAGTATTACTTCCTCCCTTAATTAAAAGGGGTGTCAACCTCAGCAATGTTGTCGCCTGTTTTATCAGACAAGTTGTTTCCCGCAGACCGACGGCACTTAAAAAATGGTTGATCTTTTGCGTATCGCCAATTTTTAAACCCCGTTTTTCCAACGCTTCATCACTTAACTTACCAACCTCATCCAAAAAAGACAGGGCGGAAATAATTTCCTGATTTGTAAATTTTTTGGGGGCAGAAACAAAATTATTCACCATTGCAAACCTCCTTGTTCTTATTTAAGTTATTATAGCATATTTTTGGAAAAAAGTCAATTTACCCCCTTGAAAGCCCGATAAACAGCTACTATATTCCACAATAATATTGTATGTTTTAAAAGGAGAATTGTATGTCAGAAGAAAAAATTGAATTTCAGGCCGAAGTTGCCAAAGTCTTAGATATCGTGATTCATTCGCTTTATTCCAATCATGAGATTTTTTTGCGTGAACTTATATCTAACGCCTCGGACGCATGTGATAAATTAAGGTATGCTCTGTTAACACATCCGGATCTAACGCCCAAAGAAGCCTTTAAAATCACGATCACACCTAATCAAAAAGAAAATACCCTAACCATTACGGACAACGGGATAGGAATGAATCGCGATGACTTAATCAATCATCTAGGCACTATCGCACGCTCGGGGTCGGGTGAATTTATGAAAAACCTTACCGGTGATAAACAAAAAGATATGGCTTTGATCGGCCAATTTGGTGTTGGCTTTTATGCTTCCTTTATGGTCGCCGACACGGTGAAAGTCCAAACCCGCAAAGCCGGTGATAAATCGGGGTGGTTATGGAAATCCGATGGGTTGGGTAGTTTTACAATAAAAGAAGACCCCAAAGCCCCCTTGGGTACCTCCATTACATTATACCTTAAAAAAGATATGTTGGATTACTTAGAACCCATCCGTATTCGGCACTTGGTTAAACAGTATTCGGATCATATATCTCTACCCATTGCGATTGTTGAAAATGGGAAGGAAGATATTATTAATGCGGCCGGAGCCCTTTGGACACGAAGTAAGTCCGAAATTACCGAAACACAATATAAAGAATTTTATCAATCCGTTTCTCATTCTTTTGATGAGCCATGGCTAACACTCCACTATCGGGCAGAAGGTGTGATTGATTATACAGCCTTAATGTTCATCCCGACTAAGCCTCCGTTTAACTTATTCCAACCGGACCGTAAGTCGGGCATACAACTTTACACCAATCGGGTTTTTATTACAGATGATGTGCCGGATTTAATGCCGTATTTTCTTCGCTTTATGACGGGAATTATTGATACCAATGACCTACCCTTAAATGTCAGTCGTGAAATGCTTCAAAAAACACCGGTTATGGCCAAAATTAAAAAAGGTATTGTGCATCGGGTGCTTTCGGAACTAAAAAAGCGAACCGAAAAAACCGAGGATTATAATAAATTCTGGGATAGCTTTGGAATTGTTCTAAAAGAAGGCCTTTATGAACCGATTGATGAACGTGATGAGGTCGCCGATTTATGTCGTTTTCATACCACCGCCGGACAGGATTTAGTCGGATTTGCCGACTATGTCACCCGTATGCCCAAAGAGCAGGAAAATATCTATTACCTAACCGGCACAGACTTGGAAACCCTGCGGGTCAATCCGCAATTGGAAGGTTTTGCCTCCCGCGGAATAGAAGTTTTATTGCTAACGGATCCGATTGATGAATTTTGGGTGCAAACTTATTCCGAATACAAAGGCAAAAAAATTGTGTCTGTTATGCATGCACGAGAGGATGTTTCAAAAATCAAACCGGCAAAAGAGGATACTACCCCTGCCTTAGACAAAAAAGCCGGTGTAGCCTTAACAAAAAAAATAAAAGAAATCTTGGGGGATATGGTGGGAGAAGTCAAACTGACAGATAGACTTACCAAAAGTCCGATGGCTCTTATCACTCCCGAAGGGCAGATGAGCTTAAATTTAGAGCGTCTAATGAAGGCTCATGGGCAACAAACCAATTTTAACAGCCTGCGCGTTTTGGAAATTAATGAAAAGCATCCAATTATTAAGCGGTTATCTGAACTTTCGGATCAACCGGGCAAAGGTGGATTACTTGCCGACAGCATCTGGGTTTTATTTGATGAGGCTTTAATATCTGAGGGTGAACCGATTAAAAATCCGGCTGCATTTTCAGAACGCTTAGGACGCTTTATTTTAACGGGATTGGATAAAGCATAAAAAAAATATCCTGCTATCCTCGGCGATTTCCACATTTATCCCGACGAAATAAATGTCCTCGGGTCCTTCCTCTGTGACGCACAATGGGAATAGGTTGCGAATCAGAAGCGTAAATAAATGAGATAGTATGGGGTGTCACAATCGGCGATGTCCGCTGATTATCCGTATCTGTCAAGAATGCTTTATCGGAAAACGCCAATGATATTTTTCCAGACTTTATCTTCTGTTCACCATACATACGACCTGTTTGGGCTTCTTGATCAGCCAAATTGTTATAATAGCCATCACTAAGCCGATCGGGATGAGGTTGGTGCCCGTGAATTCCATGAAATTCAAATGCAATATGGGACATATTGGCAAATGTATCAGATATCCCATATAAAATTTTTTTCTGTAAGGGGCTATCAATGCTGTCCATTCGGTTCTGGTCGGGATACTTAAAGACATGCTGTAATTTTCGTAAAGACCGGTACGAATCCGAAAAAATCCGAACGATATCTGGATTAAAGCAGGCAGAATCCATGATAGCAACAGATATAGCGTAAAGTTCGGCTGTTTCAATGTTGTCTGTTGAAAAATATGTTATTTCTCTTTGCACCACTTCCGGAATTCGGGAATGCACAAATACTATCCCCACACCGGCAATTTTGGTTTTATCATTCAAAGACGCGTCCGTAAAAATATCCATCGTTTTTAATCCTTTTAAAAGAAGTATATCACAAGAACGAAAAAAATCAACTTTTTTATCATCAGAAGCATATTATGCAATACATTTCGGATACCTAAAACAAAATATGAAATAAAAATTGACAAAAGATTTAAAAAATGCTATATTCCCATGTATGCGACAATACTTACCGACAGATTCCTTGGTTTATAAAAACATTCAATCTAATTCCGATCAAAAGATCGTGTTCTTATCGGGGTTAGGGTTAGAGATAAAAAAACAACGCGAAGCCTTCATCAGGCGTTTTGCCTTAAACCACGGAGTATCATATTTGGCATTGGATTACACGCGATACACCGATGAGCATGCCGATCAGCCATATTATAACTTATTGCAAGTGCTCCCACGAACAATGGCTATTTTAAACCAAGATAATAAAAAATTATTGCTATGCGGAGCTTGCTTTGGGGGGCTAATGGCCCTTAGAATAGCGGCACAAATGCCTAAACGCGTTCAAGCAGTCCTTGCTTTATCGCCACCCTATGAAACGTTAGGGTATTCTTGGATTGACAATGCGGATTCTTTTTTAAAAAAGCGTGAGAATGATTTAAAACAACGCAATGCCTGTCCTGAAATTATACAAAAAATGGTTGCATTTAGGAATGTGGTTATCTCCGCTTTTCAAATTCTGGGACGCGAAAAGATTGAACCAACTTTTCGTAAACCCGTTCATATCCTGCACGGTCAAAATGATAAACTAATACCGGCAGAAAATTCATTACATGTGCAACAGGCATTGAATAATCCCAATTGTACGGTTCATATTACACCCAAGGCCGGGCACACTTTAAACAACGATTATGAAATGAAAATTCCCATTCGTATTTTAGAGGAATGCCTTCATCAATCCTGCCGTCCCAATCCTTGATGTCGAAACCACATAGCCATATAGTCATCTCGCGGAATGGCATTAACACTGACCGGTAGGGACATCCACAATGCGGCATCATGGCGCACCCCTATGCGACGATCAATGATGTTCAGATAATTTTGAAAATCATCAAACATACAGTGTGTTATTTTCGGTTTACCGTTTTGAATAATGGGTTTATTGGCTTTATCACGTTCCACCAAAGGCATAATAATGATATTATCCCCCGATCCGCCAACGCCCCGACCAAAACCATGTTGGCGAACTAAATTACGATAATTATACGGTTCTAAGGTCTTTAAGTAAAAAGAAGCGACCACCCGTTCATCAGGGGGCTCACTATCGTTTGCGCAAATAAAGCGCAGTTTATTTCTAAAAGCTGGCAAAATATCCTTAATATCTGTCATCACGAATCATTATGCCATACTTTTTAGCTCAAAACAAGAAAAAAAAAGAGCTTTTTTTTCTTTATTAGGCTTTAAATTCGCATTAAAAAATGGGAAATCATCAATCTGATTTTTATTGATTTTACTGTTTTTTTCGGATATAATACGTTCATCAGGAGAATACCTATGACTATCAAAAAAAGTTTTGGTTCTGTCATTACCGCTATGGTGACACCGTTTCGGGGAAACGATAAAAAACAAATTGATCTAGATTCAGTAGCTTCTTTGGTCACTCACTTGACCCAAACAGGGACAGACAGTTTGCTGTTAACAGGATCAACAGGAGAGGCTCCACAACTATCAGAATCAGAAAAAGATGAGGTTATTTCTTTCGTTCGGGAAATCA
>JAXFZX010000117.1:0-1686 GCA_034184445.1 Pseudomonadota bacterium
AAGCGGAAGCCGCTGCTGCCGCTGCACAACCCGAAGCTCAACCAGCCGAAGCAGCACCTGAGGCTGCTCCTGTTGCTGAATAAGTGAAGGAAGCCTGATATGTCCAAAGTCTGTATCGGTCAAATCGTTAATGTTCATGGATTAAAAGGCATGGTCAAAATCAGACCATATCTGACAAATCCGATGGATGTAGGACGTTTTGGCTTACTCACGGACAAGGATGGTCATCAATCGTTTGATGTCAAACCACAAAGCCATAAAGGCGATTTTGTTTTGGCTTTTATTAAGGGCATTTCCGACAGAACCGCTGCCGAAAAGTTAAAAGGTCTTTACCTTTACATTGATCGCAATCAATTGCCGGATAATAAAAACGGATTTTATTATTGCGATTTAATTGGGATGACGGTTTTGGAAAACGGACAAAAATTCGGTGTTGTGGAACATGTTCAAAACTATGGTGCCGGTGATATTCTGGAAATTAAAACCGAGAAGAGTAAAATTTTCTCATTTGATTTTTCCAAGGCAACTTTCCCACGTGTGGATATTGCGGCTCGGGAAATAGATATCGTGGTGCCAAAAGGGATGGAGGTCATTCATGAAAATTAATATCTTGACCCTCTATCCGGAAATGTTTCCAGGGTGCCTTGGCTATTCGCTGGCGGGTAAAGCACTGGCGGAACAAAAAGTGGTGTTGAATGTAATCAATATTCGGGATTTTGCAACGGATAATTATAAATCCGTTGATGATACACCTTTCGGTGGTGGTGCCGGTATGGTGATGAAACCCGAAGTATTGGATTTAGCGATTAAATCTGTATATCAAACGGGACCTATTTACTATTTATCTCCGCGTGGGGAAGTGTTTTCCCAAAGCGTGGCAAAAGAATGGGCCGAAAAAGATTCAGAAATGACATTCTTATGTGGGCGATTTGAAGGCATTGACGAAAGAATTATAGAGAAATGGCACATCAAGGAAGTCAGTATCGGTGACTTTGTCCTATCGGGCGGGGAACCGGCTTTGATAACGATGCTTGATGCCATGATTCGCTTAATTCCGTCCGTGATGGGGAATGCACTGTCTGGTTTAGAGGAAAGTTTTTCGGATAATCTTTTGGAATATCCGCAATATACGAAACCTCAGGTCTGGCAAGGCCTCTCGGTGCCGGAAGTTTTGCTTTCGGGACATCACGAAAACATCCGAAAATGGCGTTTGGAACAATCACAAATCTTAACCAAAACAAGAAGACCAGACTTGTGGACTAAATATCTGGCAAACCAACAATAAGAAAGGAATAAAAAATGGATATTATTCAAGAATTAGAAAATGAACAACTGGCAAAACTGAACAAAAAAGTTCCTGATTTTAAAGCCGGTGATACTGTGAAAGTCATGTATAAAATCGTTGAAGATAAAGGTGAAAGATTACAGGCCTATGAAGGCGTGTGCATTGCTCGCTCCAATAACGGTTTGAATTCTTCTTTTACGGTGAGAAAAATCTCATTTGGCGAAGGTGTGGAACGCGTGTTTCCGCTATATTCCCCAAATGTGGCTTCCATTGAGGTGGTTCGTCGCGGTAAAGTGCGTCGTAGTAAACTCTACTATTTGCGTAATCTCTTTGGTAAAAAGGCCCGTATTACGGAAGATAAGGAAAATATTGCCGAATAATTGGAATATGATGATTGGCCC
>JAXFZX010000118.1:0-4550 GCA_034184445.1 Pseudomonadota bacterium
AACCCCCTGTAAAAGAGAGTCACCAAATGCACAAACCATTAATCCTTTTTGTAATTTTTCGGGAGAAGACTTTCTATTCTTAATAATCACATCAACTTCATAATCCAGCCCGAAACTATTACGGGACAACAAAAAATTTTCTTTGTTTTCAATATATAGCTTTTTTATATAAGAACATAAGGTTGTTTCTTCAATTCTTGAAACCTTGTTATTTTGGCTAAACTTAAACGGTAAATTAGTCGGCATTTGAGACAACCAACGAGCAATGGTTGTCGGTGTAGTATTTAAAATATGAGCTACCTGATTCTGGGAAACCCCTAAATGACATAATGATAATGCCGTCGCTTTATCCACTACATCACGACCATGTGAAGCATCCGGCGTAAATTGATAGCCACACTCCTTACACCGATACCGTTGTGCGCCAAAGACAAAGCCGTTCTTTTTAATCAGTTCAGAATGACACTTAGGACAAATCATGTGTTAAAACATACAAAACAATTCCTTTTTTGTCAAGAATTAAAAGGCAGTAAAAGACTAAAATCAAAGAATATAAACTAAAATATTTCTTGACTTTTTACCAAAATGATGATAGAATGCGCGCATTTTTGAAAGTAAAGGAATAAAGATGACAGCTAAAATTATTGTTTTTGCAAATGAAAAGGGGGGAACCGGTAAATCAACCCTTGCCATGCACACGATTATCGCCCTTTTAAGAGCAGGAAAAAAGGTCGCATCATTTGATCTAGATGCCAGACAGGGAAGTCTAACACACTACATTGAAAATCGCAAAACCTTTTCAAAAGAAAAAAATATTGCCTTGCCGGTACCGGAACATACCTGTTGGACAGATGATATCGCCAAAATTTACACTTTGCGTGGGCAGATTGAAAAAATTATCAATTCGGTAGATGCCATCGTTATTGATACACCGGGGGCACATACAGAATTAGGGCAACAGGCAATGATTTTGTCAAACAGTTTAATTACCCCCTTAAACGATTCTTTGGTAGATTTGGATGTTTTGGCAACCGTGGACGGGGATTCTTTAAAAATTACAGGACCTTCCCATTTTGCGCAAACCGTTTGGGAAATGCGTCAACAGCGTATGATGGAAAGAAAACCACCGATCAACTGGATTGTTGTACGTAATCGTTTGTTATACAACAAAAGCCGGAATTCACAAAATATGTCTATCTTATTAAATGCTTTGGCACGGCGGATTCATTTTGCCCTGGCTGGCGGTATTTCGGAACGGGTCGTCTTTCGGGAATTATTCTTGAAAGGTTTAACCATGTTGGATTTTAGTGATAATAATGTACGCGCCAACCATACGGTATCTTCCAATACGGCAAAACAAGAATTAAATGTTCTTTTGAAAAATATTTGGGGTGAGGACTTGTTTTTAAACGGGAGTCATGCTATACAATAATCCGAACCCTTAACAGGAAAGGATTACTTGGTATGGATATTTTATCCGTTAAAACAGAACCATTTTCAGATCAAACTCTTGGAACTTCGGGACTGAGACGAAAGGTCTCTGTCGTTCGACAACCACACTATTTGGAAAACTTTATTCAATCGGTATTTGATTCCTTAGATAACTTTGAGGGGAAGACTCTTGTCATCGGGGGAGATGGCCGTTTCTATAATGATGTGGCTATACAAACCGTTATTAAAATGGCCGTAGCCAATCAATTTGGACGAATTATTGTCGGACAAAATGGTATTTTATCCACACCGGCAACTTCACATGTGATTGTTAAATACAAGGCAATGGGAGGATTTATCCTGTCGGCCAGTCATAACCCGGGGGGACCCAATGGCGATTTCGGAATAAAATTTGATACTGAGCATGGGGCTCCTGCTCCGCAGGATTTAACCGATAAATTTTCGGCCAGAGCCCGAGAAATAGATCATTTTTGGTGGGCTGATATGCCGGATGTTGATCTATCCCGCATAGGAGAACAAAATTTCGGTTCAACGGTTTTACAGGTGATTCATCCGGTCAAAGACTATGCCGATTATATGCAAGAAATCTTTGATTTTAACAGTTTAAAAAAAATGTTTAAAAATGGCTTTACTATGACATTTGATGCCATGAATGCCGTGACGGGTCCCTATGCCACCTATATTTTTGAAAAATTATTGGGAGCTAAGGAAGGATCGGTTGTCCATGCCAAACCTTTACCAGACTTTGGCGGATTACATCCCGAACCGAACTTAACCTATGCAAAAGATTTAGTTCGCCATATGAATGATAAAAATGCTCCTGATTTCGGGGCTGCCAGTGATGGTGATGGCGATAGATATATGATATTGGGAAAGGCATTCCCTGTCAATCCGTCTGACGGATTGGCCGTAATCGCCAAATATTTGGATATCATTCCATTCTATCGGGGAAAAGTAAATGGTGTTGCCCGATCCCTACCCACATCATTTGCCGTAGATGATGTGACACAGGACAAAAATTTAGATCTATACCAAACACCAACTGGTTGGAAATTTTTCGGAAGCTTGTTAAATGCCGGTAAAATTGCCCTTTGTGGTGAGGAAAGTTATGGATTAGGTTCATTTCATTTGCAGGAAAAAGATGGAATTTGGGCAGTTTTATGTTGGCTGTCTGTTATGGAAAAAACAGGTAAAACAGTGGCTGACTTAGTTCGGGATTTATGGGCGAAAAATGGTAGAGTTTTTACCCTACTACACAATTACGATATACCTGATAAAGCATTGGCACAAACGATTATTGATCAGTTAAAAGAAAAGCTTCCTTCCTTGGCCGGAAAATCATTTGAAGGGGAAGTTATCAAAGAAGCTTTTGTCTTTTGCTACACCGATCCCGTGACCGGTGAAAAAGCGGACAATCAAGGAATTTGCTTGAATTTTAAAGGAGACTCTCGGATTATTTTACGGCTTTCTGGAACAAACAGCAGTGGGGCAACTCTTAAAATTTACTTTAACAAACGGGTTCGGGATAAGGCCTTAATGGACAAGTCTGCTGATGAAATTTTAGGCAATTTAATTCACATCGCCTGCGATGTTTCGGATCTGAAAAAACTAACCGGCATTCAAAAGCCAAGTATGATTACCTAAGGATGGAGAAAAAATATGACCCCCGATTTTTATATAACACTTTTATTGGCGTTTGTTCAAAGCGCAACAGAATTCTTACCTGTCAGTTCCTCGGCACATCTGATTCTATGTCAAAGTTTTGGCTATGTTGACAGGGGCATTTTTTCGGATGTTGCCATGCACGCCGGCACATTATTAGCTGTTGTCATTTATTTTTGGAATGATTTGTGGGGTATGCTAAAAAATTTAACAAAAGGTGGCAACGAAACAAAGTTGGTTCGTAATTTGTTAATCGCAACTATACCGGCCTTAATTGCAGGAGTAATTGGAATTGAGATTATTACACGATTACGGTCGCCGATTGTTATTGCTGGGACCTCTATTATTTTCGGTAGTTTATTATGGATATCGGATAAAATATCCTTCACAGGAAATAATTCCGATTTACGAACTATGACCGTTTGGGATGCCCTTTGTATCGGATTGGCGCAAATTTTGTCCCTTGTCCCAGGGGTTAGCCGCAGTGGTATCTGTATTACCTGTTGTCGGGCATTGGGATTCAATCGCCGCGAAAGCACCCGTTTTGCAATGCTTCTATCCGTACCGACCATATCGGCAGCCGCAGTTTATTTACTTTTCTTAGCCTATCGGGATAATTTATGGGACAAATTATTGACGAAAAATGTTATTTTAGGAACGGGATTATCTGCCATTTTAGGCTTAATTGCCATTAAATTCTTAATGACATGGGTCAAACATGCTTCCTTTGCAATTTTTGCACTTTACCGAATTTTATTGGGATTGTTTATTATCGGTTATTTCCTGTTTTAAAGACCTGAGTATATAAAGCCGAATAGCACTTGATAGATGTCCGGTTCGGGTCTGATCAATCCGCTCAATCAAAGAGGCAATCGTTATCTTTTCCCGCGCTGCCATGCTTTTTAATTCCTGCCAAAATTCAGTTTCCAAAGAAAAGCTGGTGCTATGGCCAAAAATCATAACCGAATGCTTTTGCATTACTTGCGTTTCCTTAAACTTGTTAAATCAATAATTTCAGCCGTATCTTGACGGGAGGAAGAATGTGGCGAGTCCGTTTTTTCCGGTTCAAAGGATAGAACAAATTGTGCCGATGGATCTGCAAAAACTTTTAAAGCAGTCCAAGGAACAGTAATCGTTGATGATACGCCACCAAAAGCTAAATCCACCGAAAATGAAGTATCAAAAACAACCAAGTTTGAAAATTGATTTTGAAGAACAATACTGATTTCTTCGGGGTATTTGGCACGAACAAAATCGGGAATTTGGACATCTGAACGATTTGTTTCAAATGTTATAAAATAATGTGAATCACCTTCCAACCCATTTTGGGCAACATCCGATAAAATCTGGCGGGCAACACTTCTAAACGCTTGTTGTAAATATGGTCTATAATTTTTAGGCATCAATATATCCTTTATGCAGAAAGCCCCGAAGGT
>JAXFZX010000119.1:0-3933 GCA_034184445.1 Pseudomonadota bacterium
CCAATTCCCGCATAAATTCACTTTTGGGTGTCGGATTATCGGTTGGCTGATTATAGACATCAAAGGCCGCACCATCTCCTTCCACATAAATTTTGATTGGGCTTCCCACAGCCGTAATTTTATACCAATTTGCAATCACATAAGGGGGAGCGGGTGTTGTTTGAAACGCCATATCCGACAACGGATTTTTATGCGCACATGCTCCCAAAATCAAACAGCCTAAAATGACAAAAATTTTCTTCATACCGTCCTTATAGCAAAAAGAATTTGTCTTGACAAGCCCCTTTTAAAGGCTTATGTTGTTTTTGTATTCGTTTTTTTAGGAAAGGAGGGCGATTTAAATGCCAGGATGCGGATGCGGAACAAAAAAGAAATAAAAATTTCCCGCCCTGTTTAGGGGCGGGTTTTTCTTATTCTGCCTTTAACGCCATTTCCTTTGCGGAAACATAGTCAAACTTACCGGTTCCCAAAACGGGAGGATTTTCCGTAAAGATGACACGGCTGGGAAGACCTAATTCTGTAACTCCTGCGGCCTTAAAGGCTTTTATCATTTCATCCTTTGTAATATCCGGACAATTGGTAATTAAGACAATCTGTTCGCCTTTTTTCGGGTCGGGAATACTAACCGCACCGGTAATAAATCCTTCCCATTTTGTGTTAATCACGGTTTCCACGGACAACAGGGACACCATTTCTCCACCGATTTTGGCAAAGCGTTTGGATCGCCCTTTAATAAAGACATATCCGTCCTCATCAATATCCACGATATCTCCCGTATCATACCATCCGTTTTCCGGCGGATCCAATTTCATCGGGTCGGTATAGCGCATATATCCTTTCATGATATTCGGCCCTTTCACCCACAATTCGCCCCCTTCTTTGATTCCGTCCACGGGCTTTAGTTCATATTCCATACCGCCAAAGATGCGCCCCACCGATCCTTTTTTCTGATGCAAGAAAGTATTTACCGAAATAAAGGGTGAGCATTCCGTCGCGCCATAGCCTTCCAATACCCGCACTCCGAATTTTTCGGACCAAATTTTGCGTGTATCGTCTTTTAATTTTTCGGCCCCGACCGCCACAATCCGCAGGCTGTTAAAGTCATACGGATTAGCGCATTTGGCATATCCGGATAAGAAAGTATCCGTTCCAAAGAAAATGGTCGCCCGTGTGGACGCGCACAGTTGCGGAATAATCCGATAATGTAGCGGTGTTGGGTAAAGGACGGCTTTCAATCCCGCAATCATCGGTAAAAAGAGGCCTGCCCCCAATCCGAATGAATGGAACATCGGTAAAACATTTAATAAAACATCTGACGGATACACATCAAATTTTGAAAGCACCTGATACGCGTTGGAAATCATATTTTTATGCGTCAGGAACACTGCCTTCGGGAATCCTTCCGAGCCGGAAGTAAATAAGACGACAGCGGTATCATCGGCCGAAACTTTACCTCCGCTTGTTTTCCGATAGGCCCGCATCGGCATTAAGGCATACAGAACACCTTTCAATTTGTCTTTAAGGGTTAAGGTTGGTGCCAAATCTTCCAGATACAGGATTCTGATACCGGCTTGTTGAATTTCTTCCACCAAGTTTTCCAATTTCGCCAAAGCCACCACTTTATGCGCCGTCACAATACTTTTAAGGCCGATTGTTTTGCATGTGGCAATAACCTGTTTCGGACCACTGGTAAAGTTAATCATAGCCGGAATTTTACCATAGGCATGCAACCCAAACACGGTTAAAGCACATGCATTGGATGTCGGGATCATAATGCCCAGGTATTTTTCATCCGGTGCCGCCCGATGAAGCATTCCGCCCAAGACAAACGATTTTAAAAAGAGGGCCATAAATTTAACGGGTTTTCTGGCCGTATCTTCCAAAATGGGCTTAAACCGGCCTGCCATAACCATCGCCCGAATAACCTTTTCAAAAATCGTTTTGTCTTTTTCAAAACTGTCAAAGGTCATTTGGCTCATCACATCATATAGCCGAGAACTGGATAATTGCCGCACTTCACGCGTAGGCATATCGTCCGGATAATCATTAAATTGAACCGGCGGCAGAACAGTCAAAGAGATCCTCGGGAACCATCTGAAATCGGCTTTTTTCCCCAAGACGCGTGAAAACAACGCATGTGAAGCTCCGTCAATGCGAATCGGCACGATCGGGGCATTGCCCTTAACGGCCATCATAGCCGGTGCTTCATAAATTTTCATCCGTGTATTTCCGCCTTCAATAATGCCTTCGGTAAAGATCATACACCATTTATTTTGATTAAGTTCTTCTGCCATATCTTTCACGGCAAAGGGACTAACCGGATCCAAGGGCTTAATTTCCACAAGGTTTGTCATAAACTTCACAAACACTTTGTCCAACAACTTATCACTGATGGCAAAGACAATTTTTTTATCTACGAATGCCGAAATCAATAAAACATCCATATATGATGTGTGATTTGTGACGATAAGGGCTCTTTTTCCCGCTTTTTCAAGATTTTCAATTCCCTCAATTTTTGCCTTAAAGAGCTTTTTAAAAACATATTTAAACACATATCGCCGTGTTTCAATCGGTAACAATCTTGTCATATAAAGGGCGACAAATATATTTGCCACGGCAAACAATAGCATAATATTCAACAAATCCACAAACAGCAGCGAAAAACATAACACAATTAAGAAAGCCGCCATAATTCCGCAAGCATTGACCACACTGCTAAACGCCATCATACGTCCCAATAAGCAGGCTGGCGTTTCCTTTTGCAAACACACATAAAACGGAATAATAAAGTTCGCTGACAATCCCCCCAACATAAAGGTTGATAAGATAACGATCCAATAATTTATGCCTCCAAAAATCATATCATGAACGGTAATTGCTTTGTCCCCCGGCACAGACATAATATGCCCACCCGCGATAATCAAACCGATTAAGAATACACTAATTCCAAGACCTGCCCAAACAACGCCCGAAAACAAATTTCTTTTTTTTGTGGATTTGTAATAGACAAGGGCTCCCACCAAATAGCCGGCTGTAAAGACACCGGCACTTAAAAAGGTGACGACTGACCATCTGGCGTTTAAAACGCTGTGCCCATATTCAGCCGAGAAGAAAAAGATTAGACTTCCCAAAATCCAGAACCAAGCAATTCCAACGACATAAGCCCATCTGTCAAATTGGTGTTTTAATGATTTAAGAACGGGTTCCATAGCCGTCCATGGATTATACCCCACTTTTATGTCTGGATCCGCCGGAGTTCCTTTTTTCATCATTAGGGTCACACCGAAACTGGCGATAGATAAGGCCACAGCGACTAAGCACACCGCCGCTGCCGCCGCATCAAATTTCAGAACCGACATCAGCAATAATACGCTTAGCCCCGATCCCAAAACAGACAATGTTTTCATCCATACATTTCCGACATTCAAACTTTTTTCGCCAACGACTTCCGGCAACAGGGCATTATCCACCACCCGCAAACAAGATCCCGTTAGCCCTAATAGTGCTAAAATAAGGGTCAATAGCACCCGTGAATCCAAAAACACGAATAACAATGCCATCACCATTAAGGCAATTTCCCCTGCGCGTATCAGGCGCAAGAATTTAACCCGCTCTATTTTATCGGCAATCGGTCCGGCATAAAGACTGCCCGCACAATATAAAAGTGCATATAAAATCACGGCCGAGATCATAAAACTGGTGCCGGCCTGTGTCATTTTATAAGTCACAAAAAACAAGAATACCGTTCGGATAAAGCTATCGTTAATCACCGATAGCAGATGCGATACCCACAAGGGTAGGAAAGACTTGTTCATCACGATATTTTTGGACATACTAACTCCTTTTCTTTCAAAAACCAAATGCGGTTGTTATAGCATAAAAAAAAAATAAAAAAAACCCCCCCATACCAACAAGGGGGGGCCAATAACGCAA
>JAXFZX010000120.1:0-5813 GCA_034184445.1 Pseudomonadota bacterium
ATAATGCAATAAGCGTCCAAATAGATAATTTTAATCTATAATTTTTTAAAAATTTCAACACCTTTTTTGGGGACACATGCCGATTGGTTGGGGCAATAGCATAAAATAATCCTCCGGATAAAAGCGCGCCCAATGTATCCATTAACATATCTTTTTGGGCATCCCAAATATCACCTTGCGAGCCAAGAAAAGCCGCCCCTGCCGAACCACCGTCAACAGCGGCATAAATCCACTCAACAAGTTCCCAAAAATTTGCGAGTGCCATAATGAATATCACACCAAAAAAGGTGGACATACCTCTGCTTGACACCCATTTTTTACGATAGACCAGTTCACAAACAGCAAATCCACCACATCCGACCATAAAGTGAGCTAATCGGTCATAGTGATTACGTTCAAAGCCGAAAAAACTTGTCACCGCCCCGAACGGCACGCGTTCAAAGGTGTAATGTGCCCCAATAATTTGTAATACACACCATAAGAACAGGATAAAATAAGAGGTATTGGAAAACCGAAATTTTTTATATGTTAACACCAAAATTGTCACCAAAATAGCCATACTTGAAAATTCGGTCCACCAAACCTGAATATCATAAGCATTTATGCGTGATATCACCGTCAAAACGGCTAAAATTGCCAACAAAAGCGCCGGAAAATTCTTTTTCATTGAGGCCATCCGATGGCTTGTGAGATAATAACGCGTTGACCCGCAGGCAGATTTAAAGCGACTGGCACTTTTTCCCGATCATAAAAACTACGCACGATGCTTGCCATTCCATTTGCAGCAGTAAACAGTTCCACATTTTGGTATGCTGACCCCGCATGCATGGCAGCATAATCATTTGTGCTACCTGTATAAACCAACACAACAGGCACGGTTTCCATATACTCTTGCAATTGGAAAAGCCCTAATTGATTCTGATCGGATATTTGTTTTAAAATATTGTTATCCGCATCATACAGCCAAATTCCCCGTCTATCAAAAACATAGATATTGAGGTCTTTCGAATCCTTTGCTGTCGGAATGGTACGCTTACCGTCTTCACGATTCACACCATAGGCAGCCCATAGAATGCTGGATAATGTTGCATCGTCCACTTCTTTATCCGCAAAAGTGTGATCTGAATGGCGATCTTCTAGTGCCTGCATCAATGTCGTTTTACCGGTTTTATTGGGTTCGGGTAAATAAATATCTTTGGCGCATACCCCCTGTGATACCAAAGAAAATAAAAGTAAAAAGCAAACTTTTTTAAACATAAAGTACCTCCGTCCCCATCATAAAAAATTTTATCCCTTTCGTCAAGCGATTTTTAAAATACATCAGCAATGGTTGATTTCCATGTTTTTGCAAAAACGGATAAAAAAATCCAATCGCTGGGGATAACGAAATCTCCATCATAATCCATATAAAAATTCGGGAAAATTAAATTTTACGCGCAATGTTCCTTATGAAAAAGTGCTCTAAGGGCTTATCTGCTCTGTGCCAAGTTTATGGCTCTTTTCTGTTCCATTTCCCGCCGTTTAATAGCCAGTAGGCTCAATTCTCCCTTAGCCATAGATAATTCACCTTCCAAATTAGAACGGCTTAATAAACGCATCAAAGCTGGCGTGTTTTTTTCATAGTCCCGCTTCACAAGAATCGCCATTTCCGCCCATGACATCGTTGGATGTCCTTGAACTAATCGCATAACGGCCAGCAACCGTTTTTTCATCCATTCGCGTTTTTCATTGGTTATCTTCTTTTTTTTATCTACATAAACAACCGATTGTTTGAGGGCTTCATCATAATTTTTACTCCGGATAGCAGCCTGAAATTTAGGATAGCCCGCAAATCCCTTGCGCCCGACATTGTAAAACACATCCAAACATAATGCTTGCATACATAAAGGCATGCGATGGAAAAATTTGGGATTAGAAACCGTTGCGAATTTCTGAGTTAAGGCCTGAATGGCATCGGTCATTCCTTGAACAGCCATTTTTTTTGCATCATCCTTGGAAATCGTATATCCCGCCAAGTCAGCATTGGACATTGTTTTCATCTTATTAAAAAAATCAGTTCTTTCTTCTGGGGTTAATGCCTTATTTTGATGATAAATTACCACCCCTGCTAAATACCCCGAATTACTTTCAACATTAGTGCCATAGCCCACAGTCACCTTATCGCCTTTGCGATGATAAAAATGAAGTTTTTCGGCCTCATTAACTTTTAAAATCGGGAAATAGGCATCCATTAGCATTTGTGCATCTGCCTGCGAAAAAGTTTTTGAAAGTGGCAGTACCTCTTTTTGGGGGGCAGAAATTATTTTTTTCTTTGCTGTTTCAGGTTGCCTTTTCTTAACTGGTTGAGCCTTAGCTTTTGCGGAAGCCGATCCTTTAACGGCTTTTTTGGGGGCTCCAAAACCCGTTTCAGCCGCCAAAATACTTGCCCCGATCAGCATACCTAAAAAACCTCTACGCGATACAGCCATATCAAACCTCCTATTTTAAACTTTTTTCATTATACCATACTTCCGGAAAAATGCAAGTTTATTGTCCAAAGTTTTTCTGGACAATCAATGAAAAGTGCGATATGATGCATTGCAGGAGGTTTATATGACACAGAAAAAACATACCATTAAAACCTATCTTTTTACGGGGATTTTGGTGACAGCACCCATTGCGATGACCTTTTATTTGGCTGCACAATTATTCCTTTATATTGATAGTCGCGTGACGGCTCTTATTCCCGAAAAATACAGTCCTGAATACAGCTTGCCGGGGGTTGGTGTCATTTTATTATTGCTCTTTTTAATTTTGATTGGGATGCTAACGGCTAACTTTGTCGGACGAGCATTGATGCGTTTTGGACAAAGTATAATTGAAAGAATGCCTATTATATCAGGTATTTACAATGCTTTTCGGAAAATCTTTGAAACATTATTAGGGGCAGGGAAAAATACCGCTTTTCGCCAACCGGTTTTGGTGGATTATCCCCGTAAAGGCATTAAAACAATTGCTTTTTTAACGGGACCAGTTTATCGCGAGATTCAAGGAATGTCGGATGATGCCTTGGTTAGTATTTATGTCCCCACTACACCCAATCCGACATCGGGATTTTTGTTGTATGTTCCGAAAAAAGAGGTAATCCCTTTAAAAATCGGGGTAGATGAGGCCCTTAAAATCATTTTGTCTATGGGGATTATTAATCCCGATGACGAACCAGCACGTAAAGCAGCTTGGAAACGTAAAACCGAAAGCCTTTTAAAAGAAAAATAATAATATAGGAGCATCATCAACACATCTGAAATTTGATAAATTGCTTGCATTTTTATACAAAATGGAATAACATGTGGGTGTTATTTTTAATTGGGGGTCATACATGAAACAAAAATATACTCTGCCAACACGCGAAGAAATTAATGCTGTCACATTAAATTGGAAACGCTATCTATTACCAGACATTCACCCCGAAGGTGTAAAGATCTTAGTCGCCGAATTGATTGGATTATTCCTTTTGAATTGGGTTATAGATTTTTTTGCGTGGATAACCCATGTTGATGGATTAAGATTTTTATCAACAGGACTGTGGTTTATTGGGATTCCATTATTGGTATTTTCCTTTTATTTTTTCAGAAATCCCGATCGCGTTTCGCCCAAAAGTGAAGATTTAATTTTGGCTCCCGCCGATGGAATAGTCAGTAATATTACTAGAATTATTCCACCAAAAGAGTTAGATTTAGGTGATAAGCCCATGATTCGTATTAGCACTTTTATGAGTGTTTTTAATGTTCATGTTAATCGTTCCCCAATCACCGGTATAGTGCATCGGTTAAATTACCGGCCCGGGAAGTTTTTAAATGTTGCCGATAAAGATAGTGAAGACAATGAACGCCAGGAAATTTCCATAGTAGCAAAAAACGGCCAAAAAATCGGTGTGGTGCAAATTGCGGGATTGGTAGCACGGCGCATTTACTGTCCCTTAAAGGAAAAAGATGAATTAGCCGCCGGTCAAGTTTTCGGAATGATTCGATTCGGTAGCCGTCTAGATGTCTATTTGCCAGAGGGGGTCTATCCTGCCGTATTGCCAGGGCAAAGTATGATCGCCGGTGAAACAATTTTAGCCGATATGTCGGCCCTACATACAGGAAAGGGAGTATAAAAAATGAGACGCAAAAAAATTCAACCAAAAGTTTCCGAAATCAATTTAAGGCCATTGTGTCCCAATGCTGTGACTATGATGGCATTAGCATTTGGTGTGTCGTCTATTAACATGGCCTTATGGGGAAATTGGGAGTTAGCCACTTTATTTATTTTTGGTTCTATGGTCTTTGATTTTCTGGATGGTAAAGTGGCTCGCTTATTGGGAGTATCATCCAAATTCGGGGCAGAATTGGATTCATTATCCGATTTCGTCAGTTTTGGGGTTGCCCCCGGGGTCTTAGCCTATTTGTGGAGTATGAAGGTATCCCTTTTTAAAGGGCTTTCACGGGCAGACAGTGTTGGTGTATATTGGATATTCGCCTTATTTTTGGCCATGTGCTGTGCCACAAGACTCGCCCGATTTAATTCCCTTTTAGATGAGAAGCAACCCTCGTACTGGTTGCACTTTTTTATGGGGGTGCCTGCACCGGCCGGTGCGGGATTGGCGATGTTGCCGATTATCCTTTGGAAAGCAACCGATTGGGAGGGATTTAGGAATCCTGTTTTTGTCGGCTTTTTCCTGTGCCTAAGTGGTGCGTTGATGGCTAGCCGTATTCCAACTTTATGCTTAAAGCATCTACATATCCCGAAAAAATACAGTATGATCTTATTACCGATTTCGTTGTTTTTTATGGCAGGGTTATTTGGGGCACCGTGGATAACACTAAGCCTGCTAGGGATCGGATATATTTTAATGATTCCCGTATGTGTGTATTATTTTTTAAAATTTAAAAAGGAGGCTTTATGAATTTAAAACACTATATCATTATCGGCGTTGTATGTGCTTTAGCCAGTACCGCAGGAGCACAACTAGCAGCCGATCCATGGGCAACCCATTCGGCAGCACAGGATAAAATAAAATATCAAACCCAATCATTAAATACCCTTGAACGATCTAAGCCCCAATTTATCGGAGAAAACACCACTTGGAATACGGCCATGGGACAACGGGAAATTGCACCAGATGCCAACATCACAAATATGTTATTGATGACACAGCATTTGCGCAATATGGGATATCAAATTCCGGACGGATTGGATAACTTGATTAATACGGCTCCTAAAAAATTACGCAACGAAATTGCACAAGCTATGGCCGATTTAAAAAGTTCGTCTCACCCGATTGCGAGGATTGAAACCAGTTTAGAGGAAATCTTTGAACGCAATACGGGATTATCATTGGAAAATTTAATCATGAATTCATTAAGGATTATAGATGCGCGACGCTAAATTTTATATTACCTTGGGGATAGGAGTGTTCTGGGCCGGACTGGCCAGTGCCACCAATCAAGAAATTATTTCAAATCAAACGGAACAGCAAGATGATTCCATAAATACACCTGTCATTACCGAAACGATTCACCGAAAGGCATGGCATCGTGATAATTATTCAAAAATGTCCACATTTGAACAGTTAAAATCCGTCCAACAGAATAATCCGGGATTGGATAACGATTCCATGATTATCCTTAACCGCGGATTAGAACTGATGAAAAAAATGAACTTGGGATTAGGTGAAAAAAATTTGACGGGTATAGCTGAAACAAAAGACAAATCAAATAATAATTCAGTTGCAAGTCCAGAGAAATCCGAAATTTCGTTATCGGATGCCCTATCGGCACTAGATATTGTAG
>JAXFZX010000121.1:0-6668 GCA_034184445.1 Pseudomonadota bacterium
TAAATGTCCTACCGTCAAAATAGGATATTTTCAGCCATTTACGAACTCTAAAAAATTCTTGTATTTTAAATTATTTTGTGCTAAATTATCTTCTGGACGTAGTGATGTCTGTCTGCTAGGTTTAGAAACCTGTTGTGATAGGTGCTTGATACAGATAGCAGTTTAAAAAAGATACCTTTTTTATAGAAGGAGATATTATGGGTAAGCATGGTCGCATAAAAATTTTAGGGTACTCACTAATAGCATCGGCTCTTCTTTTTTGTACACCATTTTTTCTTGCAATACTCTTTATTATTTTAATTTCACATGGAAATAGTTTTTTTGATGTTTTAGGAAAAATTTCTATAACCATAACAATTGCCCTACTACCTGTTCTTGCTGTACTTTTTCCATTCAAGGGGTGCTTTGGAGATAAATATAGCTCCTTTATTACAAAACTGACTCACTTTTGGTTGATTTCTTTTTGTATTTTTTTATCAATACTGCTGATCCTTGGTAATTAGTATTTTGTATAGAATATTTTGAACCACAGTTCGGCGGTTGTTCGCAAAGCGAAAAAGCAACCGCAACGCCGGCAGGCGGCCCCTAGGGGGTGAGGGACGAATGTCCCGAATAAATCCCGCCCCTGCAACCAAAACAAGTAAAGCCACCTGAAATGGTGGCTTTTTTCTTTATTCACAAGGCATTTCAAAAGTTCAAAATTGGAAATTTGAAAAATGGATATAGAACACTAGGCCTCGAACTATTTTAAAAATTTTAAATAAGATTTTTTCCAATTCGGTCGTGTCCCATTTTTTCTTTTAGGGTTCATACTGCCAAAAAGATATTTTTGATCATTTAAAACCTCTATTTTTATAACTTCTGATAATTTGATATTCCAAACGCAGGCTTGCCATATATTTGATTTTAAATGAAACATCCGAGGCCATGTTTTTTCTATTTTAGGAAATAATTTTGCCACAGTTTTTCCGTTTTCATCTTGTCTGACAAAACCTTTTAAAGCGGACAAAGAAAACTCATTTTTTTGCAAAAATTTCCGATATTCTTCCTTTGTTTTGGGAATAATGTGTCCACTTAAAACAAAAGAATAAGCCATATAATCAGAAAGTAAAACTTCATTATCGGGTTTTTCAAAAGTGATTTTTATCAATTTCTTTTGTTGAGTTTCAAAATAATTTTTTCTTTTACGTGGAGCACTAAATGCTCCACATTTTGCCCACGCCCAAATGGGATATCTTTCCCCATTTTGAGATCGGATTTTTTTCTTATTCATCTCCTGAACAATCCAATTATATGGGACAGCCGATTTTTTCATATCTATGTATGATGTATCGGCAATCAGTATTCCCGTTTTTTGCAAAATAGATAACGCTTTTGGGGTTTGAAATGTTACTAGTTTCATATTTACCTCTTTTTCTCATTCTATTAAACACCTTGTAATTTTTCAACAAGATTTTTTAATTTTTGTGCTTACATGATATAATTTTCTGGGGTCTTTGCTCGTGACTTACCTACTCACTCCAACCAAAAAGAAAAGCGTCCCGTTTATCGGGACGTTTTTATTTTTGACCAGGGATGAGGTGAATGAACCACCCATAAAAACAGATATTAACAGAACTATGCCGCCCTTATCTTAAGAGGAAAGTCGTTAATACAATTTTGTGAAGCTACCTCTTGCCATGTTGTGTTAATTTCACATACATTTAAACCGTCTTTGTTAATTTTATTGACATAGGTGCCATCTTTGTCGGTTTTATATGTCGTGCAAATAAGATCATCTCCTAAATAGGATTCTTTGCAATACTTGACCGACAGACTTTTTAGGACATGATTCGTCCGGAATTCATGTGGTATAGTCATTTCTGCCAATTGAATATAGCTTTTATTATTGACATGATTATTAAAATCTATGTCACTTAGGGTCATTTTATGGGATACAGACGAAACAACATCTGCTGTGTTTTCCAAGGTAAATTTCTTATGTTCCCCCAGAACCAATTCCGAGCAAAGAGGCATTTTATCTGCCATGACATCAGTTGCTACTGGGCGTTTAGCCTTACCATTTAGCAAAAACCAACAACAATTTCCTTTGGCAAATATCTCACCATTATACTTTAATTCAAAATCGGTAAAGATTTTTAACTTTGTTACTTCCGACACCCAAAGTTTGACTTCTATTTCTTCGGACCAAAAGGGGAGTTGTTGTAAAACCTGAATATTTATTTCGGATATAATCCAATACAAATCATCTTTCAGTATATCAAAAGCCCCAATATGTTTAGAGGTCAGGTATCTGGCGAAACAATCCTGAAAATACATAAGAATTTCTATTGGTTTCAGACGATAGTTGATATCCATACAATCATTGGTAATGATATATTTTTGAGAATACTTACACATTATTATTTTTCCTTATTACTTAATGTTTATGAACATTATCGGAAAGAAAAATGATTTTCAAGTAGAGTTTCCCTTTTGAACCGAAATATCATAAAAGCGTCATATTACTTTCATTTAAGTGAAAAAATTGCACCCGATATACCTCGTTTCAACTAAAAAAGCATATGACATAAAATCCTTGCAATTTTGTATTTTTTTTTGTATAGTGCAATAATTAATTTAGCACAGGAGGTTTTATGATTACAATTCTGACATTTTTATCCGCCCTATGGATTTCTGGCAAAGCATTTGCCAATCCCGCGTGTGCGGTGTGCACAGTGGCGATTGGGGCATCTTTATCTATCGCTCGTAAAATGGGGGTAAAGGATGAAGTTGTCGGTGTCTGGACAGGTGCTATGTTGGCCATCTTGGGGTACTGGGTTATCCGGTGGTTTGATAAAAAAGAATGGCATTTTGCCCATCGTGATGAATTATTGATGATTGCCTCACTGTCATCAGTAGGTTTTATATATATCGGAGAATTAGTCTATAATCCGATTTTATATTTGGGATTTTTATATGTAGATTCCTTTTTGTTTGCCACTTTAATTGGAGCAGTTGGCTTTATCGGCGGTATGAACTTTTACGAATGGATGAAAACACATAACGGCGGACATGCCCACTTTCCGTTTGAAAAAGTGGTTGTGCCCGTATTGACTGTTTTTATTTTAAGCCTATTATTCCATTACTACCCGTCATTTGGATGTATTGGCGGGTTTTAATCGTCCTTACGATAATATTTATTTTGGTGGGCAACCATTTTTAATAACTCGCCCAAGGGGATATCTTTGGTATATTCGGCAAAAGCGTTAACATCTTTGGGAAAGCACTTACCGCCATAGCCCGTCTTACCGTCTGGCCCGGGCACATGGGTATGAGTGGGACTGATATACCCACTTAGCAAAAACCCTTTTCTGACATGTTCATAATCGGCACCACATCTGCCACACAAATCATAGATACCATTAAAGTAAGTGACAGCCACCGCACCAAAGACATTATGAGCATATTTTGTAATTTCGGCCTCTATATTATTCATATACATCCTGTGCTTAGAGACAAAAATACTGTCTAAAATATCGCGTGCGCCGGCAATAATAACATCTTGATGACAAAAGTCGTCATAGGCCGTGCGTTCCGTTAGGAATTCGGGCATAAAGATGACCTCCCGTCCTAATTCCTGCGTTAGGGCATCACATGTTCCCGGCAGCATTGTCGTTCGTATAACAACCGGTCCCTCAGGCAATCCCCGAATAATAGATTTTAAAAGCGTTAAATCTTGCGTACCGTCAGCTTCGGTCGGAATATGTATTCCGATAAAGAAAATGGTGCAGCCTGTTAAATCATCATTAATTCCTTTTGGAGGATCTGAAATCGCCACTTGGCAAGCTGTGTATTCTTTTAGCCACCGACCAAAAGTAGAGCCAATGACACCATACCCGATAATACCGACTTTAATGTTTTGCTGTTCCATTTTTTTCTGCCTTTCTTTCTTCCATAATAACCTTAATAGGCTTACCCGTTTCTTCGGATTCAATAATGATTTGACCAATCTCGGTCATTTGTGCATATTCAATAATTTGTTCAAAGGGCTTACGAAACGCCGGCACATGTTTAACCACCGTGATACAAACCTTAACACAAATAGCGATAAATAGAATTACCCCGATTGTCAAGCCAACTCCTTTACCCACACCACCCAACATATTCATATAGAATACGCGCCAAGGCCGATTAAAGTTGTTGACATAATCCCCTAAACGCATCCGTTCAAACAGATACGCTAATTTATCAATTTGAGTTTGTCTTTCTTCCGGTGTCATTTCGGCGAAAGTTTTGATTTGTTTTTTTGTGCGTCTAAATTTCATTTAATTATCTCCTAACAGACTAAAACTTTGTGTTTTAAAAAAGTATCTTAACTGTGCCTCATCTAACCTCACCTATTTTCAGTGTCGGTATAACCTATAACACACGCAAATTCCATATTTATCCTTATTGATAGAAAATCTGCCTATTTTGAGTTGCCGGTTTGCGTTGTACATAATCACGGGCTTCCATACACGCTTCATATTCATCATACGACATAGACCAATCCCCCACAGCCGAATTAACAAACAACGGCTGAGCCCCCGGCATTGGTCGGAATTGGGCCCAAATACCACTATCCGATTCGTTATCAAAGCGCAAATCCAAATCGGGTTCCCGACCCCATCCCCAAGGCATACCCGGCCAACGGAACGGCCAATAATCAGCCTGACTTAAACAATAATTATGATCGCGCACAAACCAAATGGCACCAGTATTAGGGCGTTCCCAATAAAAGACTTTTTGTCCACCGCTATCACACGCGGAAAGAGAAAGGATCCCCAGCCCCAACGCAATCAATTTTAAAAATTTTTTCATGTTTTTCTCCTTAAAAGTCCAAATTTGAATAAACCTCTGATGGCATTATACCAGCAAATTTATCCCGAAGTAAAGAATTAAATGAAGGTCGGGACTTAATTTTTGCATACCACAGTTTTAGTTCGGGGTATTTTTCCCATGAAATTTCACCCAAATAATCTAAAACAGACAGGTGCGCCGCCACATCTAGATCTGCCATAGAGAGCAATCTCCCTCCCAAATAAGGGCGTCGTGCGGCCAACCATTCCAGATACTTTAAATAACTTTTTAGATTATCCCGTGCTGTTCTAATCCTTAACGAATCTGGGGGAAGCCCTGTTTTCATGGCTTTCACAACACGTTCGTCCAACAATGGTTTTAATACATCCATATAAAAAGATGAATCAAACCACCCTGTTATACGGCGAATCTCGGCTCGCCCTTTTGGAGTTTCCCCCATTAAGTTTAATTCCGGAACCAATTCGTTTAAATATTCACAAATCGCATTGTGTTGGGTTAACACCGAACCATCAGGTTCCACCAACACCGGCAAATCTCCAATCGGATTAAGGGCTAATAGCCCACTGCGTCGTACCCAAGGAACCTCATGCACAAGGGCGAAAGGGATTCCCTTTTCATAAAGGCACAACCGAACTTTCCGCGAAAACGGACAAAGTTGGAAATGATAGAGAGTTCTCCGTTCCATTGTCATTTTTTATGCGCCAACCTATTTAATTCTGTTGCCAATTTATCCGAGGGTGTTTTATTTTTCCCCAGTCCTAATTTTTTTAAACTTTCCGCCGTTAATTGTTTAGGATTTTCCAATAAATCCCGCAAGGTATCAACAATTTTATCCACCCGACATTTTTCCTGTAATAGCTCTGGTATAATTTCCCGATTGGATAGGATATTTAATAAATTAACGAACCGAATTTTTAATAGCCTTTTTGCCAACAGGGCGGTCACAGGGCTCACCTTATACGCAATCAGGTGTGGCACCCCAGCCATAGCCAGTTCAAGACTTACCGTGCCAGATGCCGCCAACGCCACATTTGCCGCATTAAAGGCATCATACCGTTCTTTTTCGCCTTCTACAATTATATGCGGAACATCCCAATTTTTCGTTTGTTCCCGAAGGGTGTTAGATACCGTTTGGACAGTCGGGATTACCACAAATAAATTAGGAATATCTGCCTGTAAGGCCTTTGCTGATTCTAAAAACACAGGCAACAGATATTTTATCTCATTTCGGCGGCTCCCCGGCAAAAGGCACAAGACAACCGCTTTGGCATCAATTCCATATTTCTTACGAAATTTTTGACCATTTCCTTTATCTGCCCCACCCTCTATCACCGGATGGCCAATAAAGGTTGTCCGCATACCATAGGGTTCAAAATAGGGGGCTTCATTCGGTAATAAGCAAAACAAATGATCCACAAATCCACCGATTTTTTTGGCACGTCCTTTTTTCCAAGCCCACACTTGAGGCGCAACACAATGGACATGCGGTTTGGTATAGCCCGCTGATTTTAATTTTTTATGAACACGTGCTGCAAAACTATAACTGTCAATTGTCATGACGATATCGGGCTTTACTTTTTTAACATCTGCAACGATTTCATTTAAATGAGCTAAAATTTTAGGAATGCTGGGGATAACCTCCATAAAGCCCATTACCGCCAGATCTTGAATGTTAAAAAGGCTTTTTAACCCCTCTTTTGCCATTGTTTCTCCACCAACACCAAAGAAGGCCACTTTCCCTTTCGTCTGTTTTTTAAGAGCACGCATTAGCCGTGATCCCAATAAATCCCCAGACGGTTCACCGGCAATTAAATAAACTTTTAACA
>JAXFZX010000122.1:0-3275 GCA_034184445.1 Pseudomonadota bacterium
GTGTCATTTCAATGTCAACTTTATCACCAACCATGACACGGATACGAAATTTACGCATCTTACCCGAAGTGTGTGCTAAAATTTCATGCCCATTTTCCAATTTAACCCGAAATGTCGCGTTGGGCAAAGCTTCTACCACTGTGCCGGTAAATTGCAATACTTCTTCTTTTGCCATAAAAACTCCTATCATAAAACACAAAAGTAAAACAATTTTACGCTTTTTTTACCTGTTTTGCAAGAAAAAAATATAATCTTTTCTGATATTTTTCAAAAAAATGAAAAAAAATATTGCTTTTTTTGAAAAATGATTTATACTTAAAACCAGTATTATGAGGTAATCATCATGACACAGGTTGAACAGGAAAAGAAATTTAGTATTTTAAAAAATCCGTCTGGCGATTTAATGATTTTGATACGCGCACGGTTGGAAGATGCCATGCAACCCAAAATTATTTATAACGGTGGAAAGCATGCTGTTTTGTATCGTAATGGAGAGAACACAATTGTATTGGATTTTATTCATCCTTCGGTGCGGGCAGATTTAGAACGGGTTATAAACCTTTTGGTGGTGGAGGCTCATGACGGTTCCGTTATTCGTGAATATATGGCCGAAGTGAAGCATATGAAAGAAATCCCGCTACCAAATGGGTTGGTCTTGAATTAAATTTTTAATTTCTTTATTGCTTAAACCGAACGATATCAGCACCTAGTGCGGCTAACTTATCCTCTATATGGTCATAACCACGGTCTATATGATACACGCGTTGGACCGTTGTTTCACCTGTTGCCGCCAATCCCGCCAGCACAAGGCCGACCCCCCCCCTTAAATCCGATGAAGTGACAATGGCACCGGATAAATGGGGCACACCATGTATCAAAACGGTTTTATTATCAATTATTTCAATGTTAGCACCCATACGATTTAATTCTGGCACATGCATGAATCTGTTTTCATAGATTCTCTCTGTCACCAAAGAATCCCCTTGCGATACCGATAGCAGGGTTGTTAGTAAAGGTTGCGAATCGGTTGGAAATCCGGGGTACTCTGATGTTATAATCGGTGTTGCTGTAAGGGTGGCCTGTGTGGCATCTACCCATAGACCGTTCTCTGTTTGAAGAAAATCAATACCACTAGGGATCATGGTATCTGCCACCGCTTGCATCAAATCAAGGCAACCTCCTTCAATCATAATTTTACCCCGTGTCAGGGCTGCGCCAACTGCAAAAGTGGCTGTTTCAATTCTGTCGGCAACAATCGTATGGGTGGCACCGTGTAATTTTTTGACTCCCGTTATCGTTAGGGTTCGCGTACCGACCCCTGTAATATTTGCCCCCATCTTTTGAAGCAAATGGATCAGGTCTAGGGCTTCGGGCTCTAACGCCGGATTATGAATCACTGTTATTCCCGGGGTTAGTACCGCCGCCATAATAGTGTTATGGGTTGCTCCAACGGAAATTTTTGGAAAAAAAATTTCGGCGGCTTTCAAGTGCCCCTTCGCCACAACATATCCGTTTTCAATACCAATATCTGCCCCCATTTCCTCTAAGGCCTTAATATATAAATCAACCGGTCTTGCTCCAATGGCGCATCCTCCTGGCAGGGACACTTTTGCTTCGTGAAACCTGCCCAAAAGAGGACCCAATACCCAAAAAGTCGCTCGCATCTTAGATACATAGTCATAGGGGGCTGTGGTACTTGTTATTTGGTGACACCGAATGGTTATTGAATCTGAATCGGATGTGATATCTGCCCCCATATTTTTTAGCAACTCTGATAATGTGACGACATCCGATAAATAGGAAATATTATGTAATACAATAGGTTCATCCGTTAGTAAAGCCGCTGTCATTAAAGGTAAAATCGCGTTTTTGGCACCCTTAACCCGAACGGTACCGGACAATTTTTTTCCCCCATTTATTTTGAACGCATACATCTATTTTGCCTTTCTTGTTTTTGTTTTTGGCGATTCTTTAAATTACGACGAAGGGCTTCAGCTTCTTTTAAAAAAGCCTGCATTTTTTTTTCGGATAACGATAAATTTTCGCGTGCTTGGGTTACAAACGGTGTTTCTTTTTTTGTCATTTAGGGCTCTCTAATACAAAAGTGGCGGGACCGTCATTATGGATCATTACTTGCATATTTGCGGCAAAAACGCCGTGTGC
Source organism: Pseudomonadota bacterium (assembly GCA_034184445.1). Classification (GTDB taxonomy): domain Bacteria; phylum Pseudomonadota; class Alphaproteobacteria; order CAAHEQ01; family UBA3637; genus CALXZG01. Next base: position 2,164 of record JAXFZX010000122.1, read on the forward strand.
AACCGATACCCCAAAGGCCATGACCTTATCCAAAAATTTTAGATAGAGTTTTTGTGCCTCATCCGGATTTCCTGCACCGATAAAAGATGGTCGGCGTCCCTTGACACAGTCTGCAAGCAAAGTAAATTGTGAAATAATCAAGGCTTCCCCCCGAATATCCAAAAGTGACAGATTCATCTTTCCTGAGGAATCTTCAAAAATGCGTAAGTTCACTAACTTAGATGCTATCCAATCCAAATCTTTTTCGGTATCTGTCGGCTCAATTCCTGCTAACACACAAAGTCCTTGTCCGATTTGACCGACTATTTGTCCGTCAACGGATACAGACGACTGTTTAACGCGTTGAATAACTATTTTCATTAAGCCCTATTTTATCAATCCATAAGGCCGGTGTCAAGTATTTTATCCGTATATTGAGAATTATTGTAAAAAAACTAACTTCTTTCCCTAGAATAGTTTTTATGGGATAGCATGTAGGCTTTTTTTTGGTCATTAAATCGCTTTAATTCCTTGACAAATTTACCTTGATCGGCGCGTCCCATGCGACTTAAAGTACGCAAGACAGGGGATTTGATGATACCGCGTTGATATAAAGCCTCTTTGACCGGAATAGGATTCGTTGTCATGAATAAAGTCCGAATCAAGGGATATAATAATTGGTGAATTTGGGTGGCTTCATTGGGATTACCGGTCTTAAATTTTTCAATCATATCCTGTATTAATCTTCCTTCCAAATGTGAAGTCACACTAATAACACCTGTTGCCCCCAGAGCCATCATCGGTAAGGTTAAACTGTCATCCCCGGAATAGATTTGAAAATCCGGTGGACACAAAATTTTCATTTCGGATATCCGTTCCATATTACCCATACTCTGCTTAATACCGATAATGTTGGCGTTTTCTTGTGCCAATCGGGCAACCGTTTTGGGTAGGATTTCCGTACCGGTCCGACAGGGAATATTATAGATTATGATAGGAATTTTTGGAAAACTTTTGGCAACGGAGTTAAAATGCCTAAATAGGTCGCGTTGTGGAGGTTTAATGTATTCAGGAACCGAAATCAATATGGCATCTGCACCCAGATTGGAGGCCTGTAAGGCCCGATTGTGAAC
>JAXFZX010000123.1:0-19879 GCA_034184445.1 Pseudomonadota bacterium
TGATACCGCCGCCACAAAATCGGTAATGGGTAAAACTTCCCACTTTTTTTTCGGCATCATTTTAGATAACGCTAAATAAAGGGCCACAAATCCACCGGTACTAGAGGCTGTTCTGGTTCCACCGTCTGCTTGAATCACATCACAATCAATTTTGACCGTCATGCCGTCAAGAGCTTTCATATCCACACACGCCCGAAGCGATCTGGCAATCAGGCGTTGAATTTCTTGGGTCCTACCTTGTTGCCCTTTTTTGGCTTCGCGTTCCATCCGCGTTTCAGTGGATCGCGGTAGCATTCCATATTCCGCCGTCACCCAACCCTGCCCCGTTCCTTTGACCCAAGTAGGGACTTTTTCTTCAATACTGGCGGTGCACATCACACGCGTATCCCCCCATTCCACAAGGCAAGACCCTTCTGCCCACTTATTGGCATTAGGGATTAATCTTACGGGACGCAATTCATCGGCTTTACGATTGATATTTCTGGACATAGATAAACTCCTTTGCTGTTAATTGACGGTATCATACTCTTTTCGGGCAAAAAAATCAAGGCAAAAAGGAAGTGTGCCCTCTTGATTTTTGAATAAAAAACATCTACATTTATGTCAAACGAAAGGATAGTATCATGAATATGAAAAACAATTTTGTTCCAAATAATAAACCAAAAGAAGCCCCAAAGGCAAAAGAAGCGCAACAACCCGCTGATTCTCCGGCTCATCCCGAAACGGAAAAATTAACCGAAGAAGTGGCTCATTGGAAAGATTTGGCCATGCGGGCAACGGCCGAAATGGAAAACTTAAAAAAACGGACAGCCATTGATATTGCCAAAGCAAATCGCTATGCAACCGGCGGTTTTGCCAAAGATCTTTTGCCAGTAGCCGATTCACTTGAACAAGCAATTTCTTTTACCCAAAGTGAAATTGCCAAAGAAAAAGAATCCGGCGCAACCATCAGTCCTGTTTTGGAAAACCTGTTAAAAGGCGTGGAAATGACGGCGAATAACTTAACGGGTGCCCTTAAAAAGCAACAAATTGAAAAAATGGAAAGCATGGGAAAAGTTTTTGATCCTAACCTGCATAAAGTGATTCAGGAAGTTGAAGATGCCACCAAACCCGCCGGCACCATTGTTCAAGAACTGCAAACGGGTTATACCATCGGGGGCGACAGAGTCCTGAGGGAAGCCATGGTTATTGTGACAAAATAAGGTCTATAACTCCGCTAACTGATCCAATAATTCCTGCATATCGTTTGGCAGAGGCGCTTCAAAGTTCAACCGTTCGCCCGTTCGGGGGTGCGTAAAGCCCAAAAAGCCGGCATGTAGGGCTTGACGCGGAAAATATTTCGCAAAATCAGGGGCTGTTTTGGGAATACTTCCATAAACCGGATCTCCGATAAGAGAATGCCCAATAGAAGACATATGCACCCGAATTTGATGCGTGCGCCCTGTTTCTAAAATACACCGAATATGGCTGGCAATACCTTTACCAAATACCGAAACACGTTCATAATGGGTGACGGCTTTTTTACCGTGAGGTACAATTGCCATTTTTTGCCGATTATGAGGGGACCTGCCGATATCCCCAACGACCAAACCGGATTGCTTTTGCACATAGCCCCAAACAAAGGCATAATAAATGCGTTCTATGGTATGTTCGGCAAATTGTTCAGAGAGGCGCGTATGCGTAAAATCATTTTTGGCGACAACCAAAATACCACTGGTATCCTTATCAATGCGGTGAACAATTCCGGGACGCTTCACGCCGCCGATTCCCGATAGCGAATCTTTGCAATGCGCCAAAAGGGCATTTACCAAAGTCCCTCGTGGATTCCCCGCCCCTGGGTGGACAACCAACCCAGCCGGTTTATTGACCACCAACAAATCATCATCTTCATATAGAATATCCAATGGGATATCTTCGGGTTCCGGATTCGCCGCCACCGCATCAGGGGGTGTTAATTCATAAACATCACCTAAGTGCACCTTATCATCAGATGACAACACTTTTTGCGGTTCTGAAACAAGTCTTACCGCGTCAGCATCAATCATTCGGGCAATTTGATTCCGTGAAAATTCGGGAAAAGATTCGGCTAAAAATTTATCCAAACGCATTTTTATTTGCGTTTCTGTCACTTTTGACGTGACAAATGACTTATTTTGGGTGTATAATTCATCCGATTCGTCATCTAATTCGGAAAGGTTCAACATGAAAATACTGACGCTCCTTAAAATTACAACTTTTATTCTTACTTTATTTTTGGCCATCGGTATGGCTTTTGTTGTTTATAAAATAACAGGTTTTCATCCAAAAAGCAAGAAACAAACACTTATTCAATCTGAATTTAAGCTAAATTTTCCCGAAACAATCAATACAATTACCGCATGCGGTGAAAAATTGTGCCTGATGACGGTGGGACATGAGAGCGGACGACGTTTGATGATTGTTGATCCCGAAGTTGGGGATATTACATCTATCATCACCTTCAAAGATCGCATGTAAGGGGGGCATCAAGTGTCCGGTCGTTTTTCATTATCCCCCGTGTGGACAATTCTGTTAACCGCCCTGATAACGGTTGGTTTAGGATTGTATATTGCACCGCGATTGGGGGAAATGTTGGCCTTAGAAAAAATTCAGTGGGGAATCGCATCCACTCCTTGTCCCCAAGCAAAATCACCTTTTATTGAACACAATAATCTGCAAACACGCTATGAAGCGGCCTTAAAACAGGATATCATCACGACCCTAGAAAAAATAGCAGGTTCCGGAACAATCCACGCCATCGTTCGGGCGCCACTGGATCTAGTTTGGGAAACGAAAACCGAATCTCATACCGGATACTCCCATAAAATCGGTAATCGGGTTCATCGTCTGTCCGTAACAGTTTTGGTTGATGGTACAAGCATACCGGACAATCGGAAAAAATCCGTTTATCATCCTCGTTCCAAAGCAGAATTAAAACGATACACCGATATTGTTAAATCCATTATCGGATATAATGTCTATCGCGGGGATAAGGTTAAAGTGCAAAATGCACCCTTTATTCCACCAAAGGGGAGTTGGGGCGGTATACCCCGAAACATTTGGGCGAACGGGATTGCCTTTTTATTATTGACGGGCCTTATTATCGGGATTATAGTAGGATTTTTGTTCCCCTTGATGCAGTTATCTTTGACGGCTTTGCGAGGAAAATGCTCATCACATTCCTATCCTTTAATCAAACGGGTCATGATGCTATGCCAGAAATATCCCGATCAAAGTTTATCTGTTATAAAGGGGTGGCTGAATGCTCCACAGCTTCGGAAGAACAGCCGAACATATACCCCTGCGGAACGGGCGGGAATTTTAGTGTTGGCACTAGGGAAAAAGATTTCAGTCAATATATTACATCCCCTATCCCCAAAAGAAACACGCGATTTGACTCAGATTATATCACGATTAGGGGCTTTGTCGGCATCGGATGTCCAAGATGCCCTAGCCCGCTTTATGCGTGATTTCTTTGCCCCCGATTATTTAAAAGGAACCCCAAAAACGGCTCAAGATTTATTTCCCAATATTTCACAAGACGACTCAGAAAAAAAACTATGGTCAACCGTTTGTGCCATGCCTGACGAAAATATAAAGATATTATTAGAATATACCGATAAAGATGTACTGGCTATGGCTCTGGCAACAGAGAATATACACATACACCAAATTTTTGCCCGCAATATGCCTCCCTCTATTTGGCGTGAATTGGAAAAATCGTTTCGGTTTTTGGGTAAAAAATCGGCAGATGCCCAACAAATCATTATTAAAACAGCACAAGAGCTCAATTTAATCGGATAGCCTATGACAGATCCCAAATTTATACACTTACGCGTTCACACTGAGCACTCCTTATTGGAAGGAGCCATCAAAACCACAAAGTTAGTTAAATGGGCACAAGAACAAAATATGCCCGCCATCGGCATGACGGACAGTGGCAATATCTTTGGGGCAATGTTGCTGGCAAAAGAAGCATCTCATAGCGGAATCCAACCGGTTTTGGGATGTCAATTATTGATTAAATCCCCCCCAATGGACAAAAATACTTTTTCCACGGAAGAGCCGACTTTTGATAAAGTTGTCGTTTTTGTTCAAAATGAAACAGGATATAAAAATTTACTGCTTCATTTTTCAGAGTATTATATGGGTGCGGATAAGCAAAACACACCACATTTAACTTTTGAAGAACTCCTGTCAAAAACAGAGGGCCTTATTTTATTGACCGGCGGTGTGGAAGGGATTTTGGGCCGTCCTATTTTGGCCGGACGGGACAATTTTGCAAAAGATATTTTAAAAAGGCTATCAACCGCTTTTCCCAATCGCCTTTATATAGAATTACAACGTCACGGTCTGCCGGCCGAAGAACAATGTGAGACTTTGTTTTTAAAAATGGCCTATGATGAGAACATTCCCCTTGTGGCCACAAATGAAGCATTTTTCATGACACCCGACATGTATGAAGCGCATGATGCCATGCTGTGCATTGCGGAAAAGACCTTTGTGACAGAAGAAAATCGCCGCCGCGTCACACCTGAACATTATTTAAAAACTGCCGATCAAATGGTTGAACTTTTTGCCGATTTACCCGAAGCCACCCAGAATACCGTTCAAATTGCGCGGCGGTGTGCCTTTATGGCGGAAAAGAAAAAGCCCGCTTTTCCGCTTTACGATTGTAAGGGGAAAACACCGGCCGAAGTTTTACGCGAAATGGCGGAAAAAGGCTTTGAAATGCGGATGAAAGATCGCACACCCGAAGATCGCCAAAAATATCGGGAGCGCATGGAATATGAACTGGGCATTATTGAACAAATGGGTTTTCCCAGCTATTTCTTAATTGTGGCAGATTTTATCCAATGGTCCAAAGCCCACGGTGTGCCGGTGGGGCCTGGGCGCGGATCGGGGGCCGGATCGGTGGTAGCATGGTGTCTGACGATTACGAACATAGACCCTTTGCGTTTCAATTTGCTGTTTGAACGGTTTTTAAATCCCGAACGGGTTAATATGCCGGATTTTGATGTGGATTTCTGTCAGGAAAATCGCCAAAAAACGATTGAATATGTTCAAAATCATTACGGGTTTGACCATGTGGCGCAAATCATTACCTTTGGTAAGTTGCAGGCCAAAGCCGTCATTCGTGATGTCGGACGAGTCTTACAAATTCCGTATCCCGTGGTGGACAGACTTTCAAAACTGGTGCCGAACACTTTGGGAATTACTTTAAAAGAGGCGATTGAGCAAGAGCCCGAATTTGAAAAACAAGCCGCATCCGATGAAGCCATTAAACAATTATTGGAGATTGCACTGAAATTAGAAGGGCTCTACCGAAACTCTTCTACCCATGCGGCAGGAGTGGTAATCGGGGATAAACCGCTGGACCAGATTGTTCCGATTTATAAGGACCCCTCATCCGATATGCCCGTCACGCAATATAATATGAAATTTGTTGAGTCGGCAAGTTTGATTAAGTTTGACTTTTTGGGCCTTAAAACCCTGACAACGATTGCCAAAGCCGAAGATTTAGTGCGCCGGCGCGGTATTTCCATTGATACCGAGGATCTACCCCTTGATGACGAAGAGACCTTTAAACTTTTGAAAGCCGGTGATACAACGGGTGTGTTCCAATTGGAATCCACGGGGATGAAGAAAATTCTGCATGATATGCAACCCGATAAAATTGAAGATGTGGTGGCTCTTGTTTCCCTCTATCGCCCCGGGCCGATGGACAGTATTCCCAGTTATATCGCCCGTAAAAAAGGCCAAGAAGAACCGGATTATATGCATCCCTTATTAGAGCCTATTTTAAAAGAAACCTATGGCATTATGATTTATCAGGAACAGGTTATGCAAATTTCCCAAGTCATGGCCGGCTATTCCTTGGGCGGGGCAGATTTATTGCGCCGCGCCATGGGTAAGAAAATCAAGGAAGAAATGGTGCGCCAACGCGGGATTTTTATTGAAGGGGCCGTCAAAAATAACATTCCTAAGGAAACGGCAGAACTGGTCTTTGACAAAATGGCCAAGTTTGCCGAGTATGGATTCAATAAATCGCACGCGGCAGCCTATGCCTATGTGGCGTATCAAACGGCATATTTAAAGGCGCATTATCCTGCCGAATTTATGGCGGCTACGATGACACTTGATAAAACGAATACCGATAAATTGGCTTTTTTTAAAAATGATGTGAATAAGCACGGAATAGAGGTTTTATCACCTGATATCAATTTGTCCGAAGTCAACTTTACCGTTGAAAACGGAAAAATCCGATACGCCCTTTCCGCGATCAAAAATGTAGGTGAAGCCGGCATGAAAGCCATTGTGCAAGAGCGCACAAAAAACGGCCCCTTTAAATCCATGGAAGATTTTTTAAGGCGGGTAGATGTATCGGCCTTAAACAAACGATACTTAGAAAACATGGCACGGGCAGGCACTTTTGACAGTTTGGATTCAAATCGTGCAAAAATTTATAATAATGTGGAAAAAATGATCGCTTATGCGGCCGAGGCAACCGCCACCCGCAACAGTGCACAAATCGGGCTTTTTGGGTCGGATTCGAGTGTTAATCGCTTAAAACTGGATAACTGTCCCGATTGGCCACATGTAGAACGATTAGAACATGAAAAAGAAGCCCTTGGATTTTATCTGTCGGCACATCCGCTTGATACCTTTGATGCCGTTTTTGAGCGGTTGCGCGTGGTTTCATCGGCGGATCTTGCCGATATGGTTAAATTATCGGAATCGGCACATGTGCAAATGGCAGGTATTGTATCCAGTGTTCGTGAACGGATCAGTCAAAAAACCGGTAAAAAGTTTGCTTTTGTGACAGCATCCGATAAGATGGGATCTTTTGACATGATGTGCTTTGCGGAAACATTGGCTCTTAATCGGGATAAATTAAAGTCCGGAGAACCTTTGCTATTTAGTATTGCTGCGGACAAAAAACCGGATAGCGATGAAATTCGCATCAACCTAAATGCCGTGGATTATTTGTCCGAGGTAATGTCCAAAACGGCTTCAACCCTGATTATCACATTAAATTCACCGGATAGTGTCCAACAGGTGCATCAAATTTTATCAGCCGATAAAGCAGGAAAAAGCCAAATTTACCTGTTGGTTCAAGTTCGTGGAAATGAGGTTGAAATCGCCCTACCGCAGAAATATGCCTTATTGCCGGACACGATGAATGCCCTGCAACAAACACCAGGGATTGATTATAAATTGGTGTAAAAATGGAGATACCTCTATGTTCAAAAAAGCAAAAAAAATATTAAAAATCATATTATTTATCATATATTTATTTTTTCTTTATATTGGTTTTTTATACTTTTTTCAATATGACCTGTTATTCCAACCCGATAAAAACTATCGTAGTCCCCAAGATGCCGGCTTTCCTATATTTCAGGAAGTAGTTCTGACTGCAATCGATGAAATACCTATTATGCATTGGTATCATAAAGGAGATCAAAATAAGCCCGCTATTTTATTCTTTCATGGTAATACAGGTCAAATTTCCGATTTCATTCCCGGTTTAGTTCCAATTGTGCGGGCAGGATATTCCGTTCTGGCAATGGAATATCGCAACTTTGGCAAAACGGAGGGAAGTATATCACAAAAGGCCATTTTTCAAGATGCCGCAAACGCTTTTGATTTTTTGAAAAAGCAAGGGCATAAAAAAATAGTGGCTTACGGATATTCATTCGGAACTGCCTTTGCGACGGGGCTAACCTCACTAAGGCCCGTGGATGGCGTAATTCTAACAGCTCCGTTTTCCTCATTGAACAAAATTGTATCAGAAAAACCGGTTCCATTTGCAAGATATCTATTAAAAGATACTTATCCGTCAGATATCTACCTTCAAAACTACACAAAACCGCTTTTAATTATTCATGGGAAAAATGATAATCTTATACCCCCACATCATGGACAATTACTTTTTGAACAAGCTCAATCTATTGATAAACATATCCATTTATTAGATAATACGGATCATATTACCATTTTTTGGCGATTTAAGAATTTACCATTTATAATGAATTTCTTGAAAAAATTATCCGAGGAACAGTATTAAAAACGGTTTTCCTTACCCTTGACGAGCCTTCATCTTGGGTTTCTTTTTGTTAATCACATAAACGCGCCCTTTACGGCGGACAACTTTACAATCCTTATCACGCGCTTTGGCGGACTTTAACGAACAACGAACTTTCATAGCATTTCCCTTTCAATAATGATTTTGGGCGTAATATACCTGAAAAAATAGGCTTTGTCAAGGATTATTTTTGCTTCTTTAAAAAAATCAGTAATAAGAGACAAAATCCAACCGGTATCCACACCCCAAATCGGGCATAAATCGTAGGAGACAATGATCGCGGCAAAGCGACATCTAAAACGCCCTCAGTCCCTAAGGACAAACGACCTTTCGTGCGACCAAAACCATCAAAAACAGCACTGATCCCCGTGTTCGCCGAACGCACAAGAGGAAGCCCTTCCTCCACCGCGCGCATTTTTGCCATACCTAAATGCTGATAAGGTCCTGCGGATAGACCATACCATCCGTCATTCGTCACATTAACCAGCCATTCTGGCCGATTTTTTTGATCGGCAACAGCACCGGAAAAGATGACTTCATAGCAAACAAGAGCCCCCAATGGCGGTGTTTTTGGAGCACGGATTGTTTGAACGCCCCGTCCTTCCCAAAAATCAAACGGTATCGGGACTAGTTTATCAAAAGGCAGAAATTTCCTAAAAGGCACATATTCCCCAAAAGGAACCAAGTGTGATTTATCATAATAGGCCACTATATTCGCCATATCGTCCAAAATAAACAAGCTATTCGCAATTGTCTTTTGCTCGGGGATTAGTCGCATCCCTCCCAAAATAAGGGTTCCTCCCTGTCTAACCGCCTGCATCAGACGCACCCGTTCCCCTTCATCCCGATTCAAGATAAACGGGACCGCCGATTCCGGCCAAATGGTATGGGTAATCTTTTCATTATTTTCCCGCGACAGACGCATTATTTTTAAAAATGAGTTTTCGGCTTCTTTGGGGTTCCATTTAAGGGTTTGAGGAATATTTGGTTGCACCACACGAATCTTAACCCCAAAGACCGTGTCTTGTGTCCCCGTGTATAGGCGTAATTCTCCCATCAAAAACAAAAATAAAAACAGGCCTACTCCGCATAGAATCAATTTCCTATTCGGCCACAGAGCAATAATCCCCCCCATCGCAATTGTCAGGAATGTTAACCCATACACCCCAACAACGGAAGCACTTTGTAAAATTGGTAAAGAATTTTCCCAAACCGAACCGATTAAATTCCATGGGAAACCGGTCAAAAGCCAACTGCGCACCCATTCCAAAATTGCCATAGATCCTGCAAAAGCCAATAACCGTTTTATACCCCGTGGATAAAAGACGGATATCCACCCCGCCAGTCCATAAAAGAGTCCAAAGAACACCCCCATTCCACACAAGGCAATCGGCACAATCCAACCCAAATTTTCATCCAATAAAATAGCATTGGCTATCCACGATGTTGACACGACACCGAATCCAAATCCGAATAGGAATGCGCGTCCAAAAGCACTCTTTTTGATATCGGTCGTGTTGAGACCCAAAAATAAAAACGAGATTAAAATCGGCACTAAAATAACCCAATAATAAGGGGCAAAACATAGGCCGAATGCCATCCCCCCCCCCAACAAGGAAAGTCGCGATTGGACAATTTTGTGGCAAAGTTTTTTTATCATTGACTAACCCAAATCACACGTGCCATCCATAATACTTCATCACGGGGAAGATCAATATCCTGATGTTGCGTATTTAAGGATTTTAAAGTAATTTGACGCGCCGATTGATGCTCTAATTCCTTTACCATCACTTCACCCGATACGGTTTTTACAACAACGCGATCCCCTTTTCTGACTTCGGAATTTGGGGATATAACCAATTTGTCACCTTCACGATAGGCGGGCTCCATACTGTTGCCCGATACTTCCAACGCATAAACTCCTTTACTTGCCGCAAAAGGAAATTCAATTCCATCCCACGATTCGGTACCCAAAGGATATCCATCCGAATCAAAATATCCATCGCGCCCCGCTTTGGCAAGCCCCAACAGCGGGATAATATGAGGTTTGGGTTGATATGGCTCACCAGCCAATTCCATAAATTCAAATAAAGAAGTATTGGTTGCCTGTAAAATTTTATTCATACTTTCCGTGGACGGCCACCGCTTACGCCCATCTGCGCCCACGCGTTTTGACTTATTAAAGCTGGTCGGATCAAGGCCTGCTTTTACCGCCAAAGCCGATAAGGACAGCCCCTGACTTTCTGCCAAGTGTTCAATGCCATTCCAAATTTCACTGTATGATAATTGCATTCAATTCCTTTCATTTTTTTTAAAGCATAAAAGAATATGCCCCTTTTAGTTGTATTTCTTTATAGCATATCCTTTTTATCCTGTCAATAGGTTTTTTTTCATATTTTTATCTTGACTTTTATATTTTTTTCGTTTAGTTCTTGTTTTGTTCTTATTTTTTTAACCAAAGGAGTTTTATATGAGGAATAAATACCTATCATTTACAGATAATCGGGATACAACACCATTCGAATCGTCTGAGGAAGCGTGGTTTTGGTATTGCCTATGTGAAAATTTGGGGTTTGAACGCGGGCATAATCAGGGCGGAAAAATCGCAAGGCCTTGCGAGACATCAGACATTATATTAGCGGTAAAAAGGCTATTACATCAAGGCCTTTTATCGCCAGAACATATTCATATTTTGCATAAATACGGCACCGAGCAAGCCCCTCCCCACATTAATTTCGGGGCAACACAAAAAATATGCCGATTATGGAAAGAAGCCATGGAATATCTCGATTCGCTTTTAAGAAAAAAAGGAATCGTCCGATCATTTTTATTTTTTTAAAGGAGATGATTCATGCAAACCACTTTATCCCAAGGATACAGATATCCCTACGCCTATGTAGCCTTTGGCGGAAATTGCACAAGATGGTGGATGCGATTTTTAAAAAGGGGATTTTATCATTGCGCTTTGGTTTTAGGAAACGGACGCGATTGGATCTTGATTGACCCTTTAGTCCATTTTACGGATTTAATTGTCCTTAAAAATGTTTCCATCCCTAAGGCATTAAAGGCTAAGGGATATCGCCTTGTCCGAACGACACCGCATATCCCCGATTTAACGTCCGTTCAATTTCGCCCGCTGACCTGCGTTGAGGTTGTCAAACGTTTTTTAGGGATAAATCAGCCTCAAATTTGGACACCTTATCAACTATTTAAATTTTTATTCCTAAAAAAGGAAAATAATCCTTGACATTTTAAAAAAAATGTGCTATATTAGGTTTCAGTTAGCAGGCAGAAGTCTATCCAAACGGGTTTTTGATCTTTCAAAAGCCTGTTTTTTTGTCCGCAAACTGTTTCTTTCTTTAATTACAGGAGATGTTATGACGGATATAAAACAACTTTACACCCGATTTCAAAAAGCAAAGAATCGTCGGAGTCAATGGGAATCAGTATGGCAAGAATGCTATGAATATGCATTGCCTCAACGCGAATCCCTTTTTTTAGATTATAAAACACCGGTTTCACACCTTTTTGATGCGACAGCACCCGATGCGGTTGATCAACTGGCAGCAGTCATGTTATCAGAAGTGACACCACCTTGGATGCGTTGGTTTCATTTAAAAGCCGGTACCGATTTATCCGATTCGGATCGCGAGCGCATCGCACCGGAATTAGATTCGCTTTCGGAAAAAATGCATGCCCATTTTGACCGGTCCAATTTTGCCTTAGAAATTCATCAATGTTATTTTGATCTAATCACGGCGGGAACAGCATGCCTCTTGTTTGAGGAGGCCCCCATTGGGGCATCTTCGGCCTTTAAGTTCACAGCAGTCCCATTATCCGAAGTTTATCTGGACGAAGGACCAAGTGGCAGGCTTGACACCACATTTCGCGAATGCCATTTGGATCAAAATACATTTGAAACGCGCTTTCCCAATTTTGAGCTGTCCAGCAAAATCAAAAAAAGCGAAAAGACCGATTCAATAACTTTTTCGGTTATTGAATCGGTTATACCGTCCCCAAAGGGAGGATATGATTACACCGCCTTTTTAAATCCCGATAGCCAGTATGATACCCTAAACGGCACGGATACCGTGTTAAAAGAAGCCCATTTTGCGTGCTCACCGTTTATTTCTTTTCGCTGGCTGAAAGCACCGGGGGAAATTTATGGAAGATCCCCTGTCATGAAGACGCTTCCGGACATAAAAACAGCCAATAAGGTTGTAGAGCTCATCTTAAAAAATGCGTCTATTTCCGTGACAGGTATTTGGTTGGCCGAAGACGATGGCGTCTTAAACCCCAACAACATAAATCTTGTCCCCGGTGCGATTATTCCCAAAGCAGTCGGTTCCAAAGGATTAACTCCCTTAGAGGCCCCTGGAAAATTTGATGTATCACAATTAATGATTGATGATTTACGCAAACACATCCGGCATGCTTTGCTAGGAGACAGATTGGGTGAAGTCAATACGACCAAAATGACGGCAACCGAAGTTTTGGAACGATCCGATGAAATGATGCGCATATTTGGGGCAACCTATGGTCGGCTGCAAACGGAGTTATTGACACCTCTTATTGAACGCGCAACAGCTATTTTGCGTAAACGCGGAGAAATTCCCGAAATTTTTCTGGACGGTCGCATTTTAAAGATTGCGTATCAATCCACGCGCGCCGAAAAACAAGCACAAATTGATGCCAATAATGCTTTGTTGTGGTTATCATCGGTAGCAAAATTGGGAGAAGCAGGCCTCAATCAAGTCAATATTGGAGCTTTTGTTAAGTGGCTAGGGTCAAAATTAAATGTGCCCGAAGAAGCCCTAAACACACGCCCCATTTTGGGAGTCTCTGTATGACAATTCCGGCATCATATGCTCGTCTTTTCCGACACCCCGAGGGAGGAGAGGTTTTGGCACACTTAAAAAAAATGACATTTGAGCGCGCTCTCTCACCCACGGCAACAGATGCGGAATTACGATTTTTGGAAGGCCAGCGCGCACTGGTCGCTCTTATTTTATCTTTTATTAAACAAGGTCAACAACAAGGAGAAAACACATGACCCAACAAAACACGAAAGAAACCGAAACCCTAACCGAACAAGAAAGGGCTCCACAAATTCCGGATAAATTTAAAGATAAGTCCGGTGATTTAAACACAGATGCTCTTGTCAAATCTTATCTGGCTTTGGAAAAAAAGATGGCCATGAAAAAGCCCCTTGATCCCATAGATGAATGTCCAATCAAACCCGAAGATTACAATATTCAAATCAAAAGTGATCTGATGAAAAACGATCCGGATATTAACAAGCGGCTATATGAATTAGGTCTAACCCATCGCCAAGCCCAAGGGATCTATGACCTGGCCGCCGAAAAAGTAGTCCCCATTATTCAAGACTTGTCCGATACCTTTAAAATGGACAAAGATTTATCGGATCTCAATAAAACATTCGGTGGGGCAGAGCAATTTAACACCATTGCCAGACAAATTTCGGCTTGGGGGGAAAAGAATTTAAATCCCCAGATTTTTGAAGCATTATCCGCCAGTAAAGACGGCATTATTGCCATGTATCACATGATGCAAGGTGAACAAGAATCCTCCATCCTATCCCGAGATGAAACCGTCAAAGCTACCGATACGGAAGAGGATTTAAAACGATTGATGCAAAATCCGAAATATTGGAAGTATCAAGATCCAGAAATCGTAAAACGCGTTGAAAACGGATTTAAACGTCTTTATGGTTAAGTTTTTCTTTGACGGATAACCTTTCGGCCCGTCAAACCCATGGGAAATTGTTCCCATTTTTTTGTGTTTTTATGGCAGAGGGAAATCTGGAACCATAAAAACATTTTTTCAACATGAAAGGAAATTTTATATGACAAATTCTACGGCAATTGATGCCTCTTTTATCAAACATTTTGAAGCCGATGTGCATACCGCTTATCAGCAACAGGGTTCAAAATTAAAAAACACGGTTCGGTCCAAAAATAATGTCCAAGGTTCCAGCACCACTTTCCAAGTTATCGGTGCTATGTCCGCGACAACCAAAACACGGAACAGCCAGATCACGGCCTCCAATGTGACACATGCTCCGGTGGAATGTTCGCTTACGGACTACTATGCCGGTGAGTGGGTTGATCAATTGGACGAATTAAAGGTCGGCCATGATGAACGCAAAGCTCTCGCTTTGGCAGGCGCCTATGCTTTGGGCCGCAAAACGGATGAATTGATTATCACGGCCCTCAATACCGCCGAACAAACCGCCGGAACAAGTTCGGAAGCCTTAACAAAGGAACGCATTTTATCGGCCTTTACAACTCTTAATAACAACAATGTTCCCGATGACGGTGAACGATATGCCTTAGTGTCACCTGCTCAATGGAATCAATTATTATCCATTGAGGAATTTTCGTCCGCCAATTATGTGGGTGATGCATATCCGATGCTGACCGGTTCGGAAAGCCGTAAATGGATGGGCATTGTGTGGATTATGCATACGGGATTACCCAAAACAGAAACAACGCACACATGCTTTATCTATCACAAATCCGCAGTCGGTCACGCCAGCGGTCAGGACATTAAGACCGATATCACATGGCACGGCGATTATGCGGCACACTTTGTGAACAATATGATGAGTCAGGGTGCCTGCTTAATTGATCCAAAGGGCGTTGTCAAGATGGTATGCCTTGATACCCCACCGGCCGCTGAATCAAACTCCGGCGGTTAACCCAATACCTATTAAATAATCACACTCAAAAGGGCGATTGCATAATCGCCCTTTCCTTAACCTTATTTATGGGAGTTTTTTTATGAGTTTTACATCCATTGATATTTGTTCTCATGCTCTTGTCAAATTAGGAGCCAATAGTATTTCTTCATTTCAGGAAGAAACCACCGAAGCCCATATTTCGGGGCAACTGTATGCGGTTGTTTTGGAATCTTTACTGGCCTCATACCCATGGCGATTTGCTTTAAAGCAGGTAAAATTAGCGCGTTTGCTGGAAACACCAAAAGCGGATTATCGCTATGCCTACGCATTACCAAACGATTGTATCAGGGTTCTATCCGCAGGACATAGCACGCGAGGCAAAGGATTACTGTATCGGATTGCCTGTAAGCAATTGCAAACAAATAGTGATCAGGTTATTTTAACCTATATTTGTCGTCCCAATGAAGCCGATTTTCCACCATTTTTTACCGAAGCCTTAGTCGCTAAATTGGCATCAGAATTTTGCTTGCCCTTAACCGAAAGCACCACACGAACGGATTACTTGCGCAAATTGGCTCTTGATGCCGTTCAAACCGCCCGTTTGGTAGATAGTCAACAAGCAATTCCCCAATCTTTTCAAGATTTTTCTTTAATTGAGGTTCGTGAATGACAAACCTATTTACAAGCAAAACAAACTTTACTTCCGGCGAATTAACGCAAGATTTATTAGGTCGTGTGGATTTAAAAGCCTATGATAATGGAGCTTTATCCCTCAAAAATGTATTTATTGAACCGACCGGTGGTGTTTATCGTCGGCCGGGATTAAAATATATAGCAACCTTAACAGGTGATGGCCGATTAATTACTTTTGAAAAAAGTTCATCAGAAAATTACCTGATCGTTTTGTCGGAACATCAAGCTTTTATTTATCGGGACGGTGTCCTGAATACCGTTTTGTCCACACCGTGGAATAGCACACAAATCAAAAAATTAAATTGGTGTCAAGGCGGTGATGCCCTATATTTAGTGCATCCCGAAATTATGCCCCGAAAATTGATCAAAACCACTACCGGTTGGGAATTAAAGGTTTTTACTTTCTTAACCGAAAACGGGTGTAAATTACAACCCTATCATAAATTTTGCGATGATGATGTGACATTAACGGCATCCGATGTGGTTGGGGATATCACCTTGACGGCATCTGATTCTGTATTCTTACCCAAACATGTCGGGCGACAATTTAAATTTGCCGAAGGGTATGTTAATATTACCTCTGTGACGGATAGCACACATGCCAGCGGTACAGTTGTTAAAAAATTAGATGCCGATGGCACAGGTTCGCTGATTTCCCGCATTTGGGGTGAACCCGCCTTTGATGCCGACTATGGGTATCCGACAACGGTTGCTTTTTATCAATCACGGTTGGTTTTCGGCGGCAGTAAGGCCTTACCAAATTACCTGTGGTTCAGCCAAAGCGGAGACCTTGGTAATTTTGAATTGGGGGACGGCTATGATGCAGAAGCCATTGAATTTAATATTCTGTCCGACCAATCCAATGCCATTTGTGCTCTATTCGCCGGTCGGCACTTACAGGTTTTTACAACCAACTCCGAATGGATGGTATCGGGTGATCCTCTTGCTCCGACAAGTATTCAATTAAAACGCCAAACACAGGTGGGTTCACAAGATGATCTATACGTTCCACCTATTGGGATAGATGGAGCCACAATTTTTGCCTCACGAAACGGTCAGGAAATTCGTGAATTTTTATTTGCCGATATAGAACAAGCCTATCAAGCAACGGATTTATCCTTAATGTCTGGGCATTTAATTAACCACCCCGTGGATCAGGCCTATGATAAAAATCATCGTCAGGCCTATATCATTATGCAGGACGGCAGATTATGCACTTTAACCAGTTTCCGTGCCGAAGATATCCAAAGTTGGTCCGAACAAGTGACGCTAGGCCAATTTATTTCGGTTGCCGTTATAGGGGGAAAAACATACTTTATCGTCAAACGCGATAACTGCTATTTTTTAGAGGTCTTATCCGATGATACCTATACAGATTGTTCATTTATTTTAACCGCGGAAACGGCAACAGATACCTTCACGGGAATCTCCGTATTAGAGGGGAAAACCGTTAAAATTGTCGCCGATGGCATTGCCGTTCCAGATAAAGTTGTCCAAAATGGCCAGGTTATATTAGATCACCCTGCCAGAACCATAGAAGTTGGTATCGGTTTTACACACCAAATCATTCCTCTGCCTCCCAGTGCCGGTTCCAGCAGCGGCCCCGCTCCGATTTCCAGTGCTCGCCTTGTCAAAGGGGTATTTCGGGTAGTGGATACATCATCGTTTGAAATTGATACGGGAACAGGCTTGCATCAGGAACTGGTCCGTCCATTGGCAACCTATACACTAGATACCGTTCCAACACCCAAGACAACAGATATTGTTGTCCGATCACTCGGCTGGTCGCGTTCACCCACAATGCCCTTGTGGCGCATAGAAGGCGATAGCCCCAAACCATTTAAACTCGTCAGTGTCACAACTGACATTCAGATAGGAGGATAAAATCATGGAAGTGACACCAATTGTATCAACTGTGGCAACTATTGCTTCATCGTGGTATATGAAGAAAAGTGCCGATATACAAAAAAAAGCATTAAAAGCCGAACGCGCTGCCAATAAACGAAAATACGATTTAGATGTGGCTGAGGCTAAATTAACTTTGGCCGAAGAACAACGCAAAAATAGAAATTTATTGGCTCAGCAACAATCGGCCTATCGCGCCAAACTAGGAGCTTCGGGAATGAGTGCAAAATCTGGCACCGGTCAAGCCGTTTTAAGTGCCCTACAAAAAGAACATGATGCCGAAGATAAATATCTGGTTAATCAGGCAAATATATCATTAGAAGCTTTGTTAAACGGTATTAACGCCCGCAACACACAAAATTTACTATCGTTGTCGTCTATCAGCAGCCGAAATACCGCCAACACATTAAATTCTATTAACAATTTAACTTCTTCGGCGGGACGATCTGTCCTGAAATAGGGGCAGATATGACGGATAAATTTGTTTTAAGTGAGGTTTTAAAACCACTGCAAACAGGATTAAAACGCGCGCTTGAATCATATCAAGCCCTTTTATCCCAAGATATTCCGTCCGATCCCAAAGGCTTTACAACATATCATAATGCTTGTAAGGCCGCGTTGATGCATGTGGCGTGGGCCGTCAAAATGATGGATTATACCTCGCCACCGGAATCATCGGATGAAACAAATTGGATAGATTTGGCAAAAGAAGCCCTTAAATCCGAAACGGAGGATAATCATGAAATCATCTTTTCTTGAATTTATCTGGATTTGGGATAAAATTCAAAACTTGACACTACCGCGTCATCATAAGGAAATGGCCGTTTTTTTGTCGCATTTATTTCAAACGCGTCAAAACGGCCTACTGATGGCATTTCGAAACTCGGGAAAATCAACAATTGTAGGATTATTTGGGGCTTGGGTTCTATACCAAAACCCCAATATCCGATTACTGATTCTTTCGGCCGATCACACACTGGCCAAAAAGATGGTTCATCATATGCGCCAAATTATTGAAAGGCATCCCCTGACACAAGGGTTAAAGCCCAAAAATTCGGATGAATGGGCTTCTGACAGATTTACCATTTGCCGACAACAAAAATTACGTGATCCATCGGTTTGGGCTTGCGGATTGATGGCGAATACCACCGGATGTCGTGCCGACATTATCATTTGTGATGATGTTGAGGTTCCCAAAACCTGTGATACGGCATCAAAACGAGCAGGGTTGCGTCAAAAATTAGGGGAATTAGATTATATTCTGACCCCTCGGGGATTGATGCTATTTGTTGGGACACCACATACGACTGATACGCTTTACCGAACGGAAAGCGGTGGATTCCTAGAAAATTGGTCAAGTTTGAAAATACCCATTCTTCGCCCTGACGGATCATCTGCTTGGCCCGAACGTTTCAATTTAGAACAAATTGAATCGTTGCGTACACGCTCCGGCCCCCACAAATTTTTAAGCCAAATGATGCTAACCCCCCTATCCCCGACCGATAGCCGTTTAGACATCACGCGTTTAAAATTTTACAAGGGCGATTTAATTTATCATGAAGCCAATGGACGCGCTACATTAACCTTAAACAACACTCCCATGAAAGGGGTATCTTGTTGGTGGGATCCGGCTTTCGGGTCACCCAACGGGGACAAAAGTGTTGTGGCTTGTGTCTTTTTTGATGATGTGGGGAATGCGTATCTGCATCGCATCCGATACCTGACCGTTCCCCCACAAGCCGAAGCAACGGCCTACCAATGCGCCGCGGTGCGTGCCCTTGTCCAAGAATGCTATATCCCCAGTATTCATTTAGAAACAAATGGAATTGGCAAATTCTTACCGGCCTTATTGCGTCAAGAATTTGCCAAAACCCGGACATCTTGTGCGGTATTGGAAGAAACCAGTCGCCAAAACAAAAACGCCCGTATTATATCAGCATTTGATGCGCCTTTAATGAATGGATCATTATGGGTTCATGAAGATATCAAGCAAACACCGTTTTTAAACGAAATGCGCGATTTTCAAACCAGTACCAATGCCCATGATGACGGATTAGATGCCGTTGCGGGATGCTTGCTGGCCGAGCCGGTGCGCATTCATCGGCCATGGACAACATTTACAAAACAAAATTTAGAATGGAGGTTTTAAATGGATTCAGAAACAGAAATCTTAGCCAAAACACTGTATGGCGAAGCCCGTGGCGAAGGCATATCCGGATTAGAAGCCGTCGCCAATGTGATCTTAAATCGTGTAAAACACCCCTGTTGGTGGGGAAAAAGCATACAAGAAGTCTGCCTAAAACCCATGCAATTTTCGTGTTGGAATACCGATGATCCCAATCGGAAAAAATTAATGGAAGATTTGTCGGCCGATCCCGTTTTTAATGTGTGCAGACGACACGGGACGTTTCATCAACTATTTCGGTGTACCCGAGATCTCTCCTTCCGAGCAGTTTAAAGTGGGTCAAAACCAA
>JAXFZX010000124.1:0-11187 GCA_034184445.1 Pseudomonadota bacterium
ACCAGCCAGCCGCCACCCCCCGATCCCCCTATCTAAAACATCCATTAAAACACCTAAAAATGTTCGAGTGTCAGTAAGGGTTCTAAACAGCGTCAAAAATGTGAAATGTAATAAAATCAAGTATTTACAACATTTACGGTTCGATTATTGATCGAGACAAGCTCATTTTTCCTGCATAACAATCGAACCAGCTTAAACCATTGAAAATAAAGAAAAAAGTCGCCTTTTCAGACGACTTGTTCACTTTGGCGGGACGTAGAGGACTCGAACCTCTGCATCCCTTTAAGAGGATGACGGATTAGCAATCCGCTGCATTACCACTCTGCCAACGCCCCAGAACTTGGATGCTTTATACTCTATTTTATCTCATCTGTCAAGAAAATTTTTAAGACATCACCAAACACATGCATTCCAAGTGCAAATTAAAGTGCTTACCCAAAAACGCCCTCTTTGATACTTCATCTCACGGATATCTTAGCCAAATCCTAAATCATCAAAATTTTAAAATCTCAATTATTTACCGGCTGATTTTTCCCGAAACTTGGCACGAAATTCTGCGACTACACTCCGCTTAGCCGATTGTCGTAATGCCGTTGGTTTCATTTGTTTATCCATTTGTGCCAATCGGTTATTTATACCTTTTCGTTCGGCTTTTATTGCTTTTTGTTGGGCGTGTGCTTTTTCCCACTCTTGTAAATATGTGTCAGCCGCTTCTCCTTCTAATTTCATTCCGTCCTTAAAGATGGTTTTTGTCTCTAACTCTCCCCATTTATAATATCTTTCCCATGGGCCATCAAATTTCCCGTCTTTAAGGAAGCATCGCATTTCTAATTGACCATTGTCATAATAGCTTTCAGATGAGCCATCCTTTTTTCCATCCTTAAAGGCACATTTCTGCCTTAATTGACCATTTTCATGATAGCTTACATACGGGCCATCTTTTTTACCGTCCTTATAGGCGCATTTTTCATATAATTGACCATTTTCATGATAGCTTTCATACGGACCATCTTTTTTACCGTCCTTATAGGCGCATTTTATAACTAATTGACCATTTTCAAGGTAGCATTCATATGGGCCATTTTCTTTTCCGTCCTTATAGGCGCATTTTCCACATAATTGACCATTGTCATAGTAGCTTTCATACAAACCATCCTCTTTTCCATCCTTATAGGCACACTTTATATGCAACTGACCATTTCCATAATACGATTCAAAAGCCCCCTGTTTAACCCCGTTTTCATCAACGGCATAAACGGTCCTAATCGTCTTTTGATCGTCATGATATTCAATTTTTGTTTTCATGAGTTTCTTCCTTTCCGATAACACATGTACTTATTATACCATTGATCACTTATTCCGTCAAGTGATTTAGTAAAGCCTGCAACATAAGTAGATCACCTTTTCCTGTTCAAATACTCAGATTTGGATTATTTCTTTAAAGCCCCAATAAAAATATCTTGACTTTAAAAAAAAAGAGCTTTATAATTACCCTATCTGTCGTCCGACAGAGTTTTAAATTTCCCATATTTTTTTATAAGGAATTCCATGCAATTACAGGATTTAAAGAAAAAAACGCCTACGGAATTATTGGCCTATGCCGAAGAATTGGAAGTAGAAAATGCCGCTTCATTAAGGACCCAAGATTTAATGTATGCCATCTTAAAACGCTTGGCAGAAACGGAAAATACCCTATTTGGTGAGGGGGTCTTAGAGGTCATGCAAGACGGCTTTGGCTTTTTGCGTTCACCCGAGGCCAATTACCTTGCCGGTCCTGATGATATTTATGTTGCACCTCAGCATATTAAACGCTGGGGCCTTAGAACAGGGGACACCGTTGCCGGTGAAATCAGTGCGCCCCAAAATGGCGAAAAATATTTTTCTTTAACAAAAATTGATACCGTTAATTATGTAAAGCCTGAGGAATTACGGTTTCGGATTAATTTTGATGATTTGACACCGCTTTACCCCGAAAAACCGATTAAAATGGAACATGATGTTCCCCCGTCCGAAAAAGATATGACGGCACGGATTATAGATTTAATCTGCCCACAAGGCTTTGGGCAAAGGTCCCTGATTGTGGCCCCCCCCAGAACGGGTAAGACGGTAATGCTTAAAAACATTGCGCATGCAATTACGGCCAATTATCCGGATGCGCACCTGATTATGCTTTTGATTGACGAACGTCCCGAAGAAGTGACCGATATGCTTCGCTCGGTCAAAGGCGAGGTCATATCTTCCACATTTGATGAGCCGGCCGCCCGCCATGTTCAGGTTGCCGAAATGGTCATTCAAAAGGCCAAACGCCTTGTGGAACATAAAAAAGATGTCATTATTTTATTGGATTCCATTACGCGTTTGGCGCGCGCCTATAATACCGTTATTCCCTCCAGCGGTAAAGTCTTAACCGGCGGTGTGGATGCCAATGCACTTCAAAAGCCGAAACGCTTTTTCGGTGCTGCCCGCAATATTGAAGAAGGTGGTTCTCTCACAATTTTTGGAACGGCCTTAATTGATACGGGCTCACGCATGGATGAAGTAATCTTTGAAGAATTTAAAGGCACCGGAAACAGCGAAATTATTTTGGATCGTAAAGTGTCCGATAAGCGTATCTTCCCCGCCATTGATGTGACGAAATCCGGCACCCGTAAAGAGGAATTGTTGGTGGATAAGAATAAACTCCCAAAAATGTGGGTTTTGCGCCGTGTGTTGATGCCGATGGGTGTCACGGATTCCATGGAATTTTTGATGGAAAAATTGCGTCAAAGCAAAACAAATGATGACTTTTTCCAAAGCATGAATCAATAAAATTCCTTTTTTTCTTGCTTTTTGTCCGTTTTTTGGATAGAATAGGGAAAATTTATGATGGAAAGGATATACTATGGATTATGCACAAATTAAAGCAACCATGCAGGAACATTTGGCAAAGACCGAAGAGGCTTTGCGTAAAGATTTCGCGGGACTTCGCACGGGACGCGCTTCAACGGGTCTTTTAGACGGCATTATGGTAGAAGCCTATGGTGCCACCGTTCCCCTAAACCAAGTTGGAAATGTATCTGTGCCCGAGGCTAGAATGCTGTCGGTTCAGGTATGGGACCGCGGTCTTTTAAAGGTTGTGGAAAAGGCTATTCGTGATGCGGGACTGGGTCTTAATCCCATGAACGACGGACAAATGATTCGAATTCCCATTCCTCCACTATCCGAGGAACGGCGCATTGAGCTTTGTAAAATTGCCGGCAAATACACCGAATCGGCACGCGTATCAGCCCGAAATGTTCGGCGAGAAGCCCTTGATGCTATCAAAAAGATGAAACAGGACAATCAAATTTCCGAAGATGATCAAAAGCGGTATGAGACAGAAATTCAAAATTTAACGGACAAAACCGTATCGGCATTGGACGAAATGTTAAAGAACAAAGAAGCGGAAATTAAACAAGTATAATGACTGATACCCCAGAAGAACAAAAATTACCCATTCACATCGGCTTTATTATGGATGGCAACGGTCGTTGGGCCGAAGAGCAAGGATTAAAGCGCACAGCAGGACATAAAAAAGGGGCTGAGGTTGCTCGCCTTGTGATAGAACATGCCAAAAAACGGGGGATAAAAGTTGTCACTCTTTATGCTTTTTCAACCGAAAATTGGAAGCGTCCCAAGACTGAAGTGAAAACTTTATTGGATATCTTCCGCAAATATATGAACGAAGATATCAAGGAATTGCAAAAGCAACGGGTTCGTGTTTCTTTTATCGGCGACAAAGAAAAATTTCCCGCCGATATGGTAAAACGCATGAATGAAATTGAACGCGAAACCGCTGCCTATGATGACTTTCGGGTTGTGTTAGCACTTAACTACGGCTTTCGGGATGATATGATTGCCGCCATTAAAAAAATTGCCATTGATATTTTGGATCGCAAATACCTGATTTCCAGCATTGATGAAGCCAAGGTTAATGAAGCCCTTTCAACCCATGACACACCGTATCCGGATTTAATTATTCGCACAAGCGGGGAGCAACGCCTCAGCAACTTCCTGATGTGGGAAAGTGCCTATGCGGAATTATATTTCACACCGGTTTATTGGCCCGATTTTAATGAGCATGACCTTGATGATGCAATTGAGGCCTATGGCCGCCGCAACCGCCGCTTCGGCAAAGTGACGGTGTAAGAAAGCGATCAAAATAAATCTTGATTTTTTGTTCAAGATATGATAGAAAAGATACCACTTAAATTTTAATCAAAAGGAGAATTAAGGTATGGCAGAAGATAAAGCTAAAATCCAAGAAGATACCAGAAAAATGATGGTTAAATGGAAATCAAAACGTGGGGCGCTCATTATGGCGCTTCATGAAATTCAAGGGGCATTCGGGTATGTTCCTTGGGATTCGATGGAGGTCGTATCGGAAGAATTAAAAATCCCAATGGCACAAATTTATTCGGTTTTAACATTCTATAACCATTTTAAATTGACGGCACCGGGGAAAGTTGTTATTTCCATTTGTGACGGAACGGCCTGCCATATTAAGGGCGGCCAATCTGTGATTGAAGCTTTTGAGAAAGAATTAGGCGTTAAGGCCGGTATCACAACGCCGGATGGCCTGTTTTATATTCAGGTTGTTCGTTGCCTCGGTTGTTGCGGTTTAGCCCCTGTTGTGGTGGTGAACGGCAAGACCTATGGTCGGGTGACACCTTTGGATGCCCCGAAAATTATTGCCGAATGGCGTGAGACAATGGCCGCAGAAGGATAAGGAGATTTTATTATGGCAGAATTAACACAAGAACAAATTGAAAAATTAAAGGCCTTGGGGCGTACACAGAAAGAAAACCTGTTAAAATTGGGGGAAGAATTTAAAGAACGCGTCAAAAATTACAAGGCATCAATTTATACCTGTAATGCAACCAGTTGCCATTCGGGTGGTGCCGCCAGTGTATTGGATGCCTTCCGTGAAAGCTTAAAAGCAGCCGGATTAGAGGCCGATGTGCGTTTGGTTTGCACAGGATGTATGGGGCTGTGCGCTTCAGGCCCGTTGGCACGCGTTGAAATTAAGGGCAAAAAGACAATTCTTTATCAACATGTGACGGCTGATATGGCGCGTTTAATTGTGGCAGAGCATGTGGTGCCGGCCTTAAAAACCGAAGGTGAATTTAACACCTCTGATTATTTGAAAAAGCAAGAACTGTCTTTGGATTTACCCTTCTTTACCAAACAGCGGAAGATTGTATTGCGTCTTTTGGGACATTCTGATCCGGAAGATTTGGGCGAATATATCGCCAACGGCGGATATCAAGGTCTTATGAAAGCCCTCACCATGAAGCCGGAAGAAGTTTTGGATATCATCAAACGGTCAGGTTTGCGCGGGCGCGGTGGTGGCGGCTTCCCTACGGGAACAAAGTGGGAAATGCTGGCCAAATCCCCGCTGGTGGACGGTGAAAAGTTCATGATTTGCAATGGGGATGAAGGTGACCCGGGGGCCTATATGGACTCTTGTATTTTAGGTGGTGGTTCCCATGCCGTGTTGGAAGGGATGATGATTGGGGCTTATGCCACGGGCGCAACATCCGGTTGGTTCTATATTCGGGCTGAATACCCGTTGGCCATTCAGCGGATGGAGTTAGCGATTAAGCAGGCCAAACGCTATGGCATCTTGGGACGCAACATTTTTGGCACAGACTTTAACTTCATGGCGGATATTCGCTATGGCGCAGGTGCGTTTGTGTGCGGTGAGGAAACAGCCCTAATGTCATCGGTGGAAGGCAAACGCGGAACACCACGGCCACGGCCTCCGTTCCCGACACAAAAAGGTCTATTCCAAAAACCGACAGCCATTAACAATGTGGAAACTTTGGCCAATATCGCGCCGATTATCGTGAATGGGCCTGAATGGTTTAGTGAGGTCGGAACGGCTACATCCAAAGGAACAAAGGTGTTCGCAATCACGGGTAAAGTCAAACATTCCGGCCTTGTGGAAGTGCCGATGGGTACTACCGTTGGTGAAATGGTTAATGATATCGGTGGCGGAACAAGTTCCGGTAAGCCCTTTAAGGCCGTTCAAACGGGCGGACCTTCGGGCGGTGTGATTCCGGCTTCGGAACTGCATATGCCGCTGTGCTATGAAGAATTGAAAAAAATCGGTTCTATGATGGGATCTGGTGGTATGATTATTATGGATCAAGACGACAGTATGGTTGAAATCGCCAAATTCTATTTGGGCTTTACGGTGGATGAATCCTGCGGTAAATGTGCGCCTTGCCGCATTGGCGGATATCAGATGTTAAAATTGATGAACAAAATCGCAGAGGGTAAAGGCACGAAAGCCGATGTTGAAAAAATTAAGGAAATCGGCAATGCGATGCGCAAAGCCTCGCTATGCGGTCTGGGGCAAACGGCCCCCAATCCGGTGTTATCAACCATGAAATTCTTTAAGAACGAATATGACGCATTGTTGGTTGATGGTCAAGAACCCGATGCACCCGCAGAAAAAGAAATTAATGCCTGTAATATCAATACAAAAAGATAAGGAAAAAGACTATGGTAAAATTAACGATTGATTCTCAAATTGTAGAAGTTCCCGAAGGAACAACCATTTTAAATGCCGCTAAATCGGTGCAAATAAAAATCCCGACACTGTGTCATCATCCGGATCTGCCGCCAACGGCTTCGTGCGGTATTTGTATTGTGAAATCAAACGGGCGCATGGTTCGGTCTTGTTGCACACCGGTATCAGAAGGCATGGAAGTCATCACGCGCGACCCCGATATTATTGAGGCTCGGCGCACGGTTTTGAAATTGACTTTAAGCAAACACCCGAACGAATGTTTGACTTGCCTCAAAAACGATACATGTGAACTTCGGAAATTATCGGCCGATTTTGGTATTCGGGATTCCGAATTTGAAAACATCACACCGTCCAAAGAAGAAATGCCCGAAGATGATTCCACAAAAAGCATTGTCTTGGATCCCAGAAAATGTATTTTGTGCGGTCGTTGTGTAGAAGTTTGCCAAAATGTGCAGAATGTGTGGGCTTTATCCATGTTAAAACGGGGCATCAGCACTCATATTTCACCGGCAGCGGATGAAAAATTGGGAAATAGCCCCTGTATTAAATGCGGTCAATGTACGGCCCATTGTCCGACCGGTGCCCTTACCGAACGGGATGATACGCAATATGTGTGGAGTATGATCCAAGATCCCGAAAAATATTGTGTGGTTCAGATTGCGCCGGCCGTTCGTGTAGCCGTTGGGGAAGCCTTTGGCTATAAACCAGGGGAAGTGACAACGGGTAAAATCTATGCGGCTTTGCGCCGGTTAGGATTTAACGCCGTGTTTGATACAAACTTTGGTGCTGATGTGACAATCATGGAAGAAGGCAGTGAATTCATTGAACGCTTTGTGAATGGTAAAGGTGCCCTGCCCTTAATTACTTCATGTTGTCCGGCATGGGTGGATTATATGGAAAAGTATTTCAGCGATATGATTCCGCATTTTTCCAGTTGCAAATCCCCGCATGAAATTGTGGGTGCGCTGGCCAAGACATACTATGCCGATAAAATTGGCGTGCCAACGGAAAAAATGCGCGTGATTTCCATTATGCCTTGCACGGCAAAGAAGTTTGAAATTCTGCGCAGTGAAGAAATGTTTTCATCCGGTTTCCAAGATGTGGATGTATCTTTAACCACTCGGGAACTCGCCCGCATGATTAAGCAAGCCGGTATTGACTTTGTGAACCTACCGGATGAAGAGGCTGATTCGCCTTTGGGTTCTTACACAGGGGCCGGCACGGTCTTTGGTTTTTCGGGTGGTGTGATGGAGGCAGCACTCAGAACCGTTCATGCCGTTGTGACGGGTAAAGAAATGCCCGAAGATGCGTTAGAGGTCAAACCTATTTTAGGTCTTGATAAAGGCATTAAGGAAATGACAATGGATTTAAATGGGAAAGAAGTTCGTATTGCGGTGGCCCATGGTATCGGGCATGTGCAAGCCCTTCTTGAAAAGGTGCGTGAAGCCGAACAAAAAGGCGAAGAACCTCCCTATCACTTTATTGAGGTTATGGCTTGCAACGGCGGTTGCGTAGGTGGTGGCGGACAACCCATGGGTGTCACAGATGAAATTCGGAAAGCCCGTATGGAAGGTTTGATGAAAGATGATCGGGGGTCAAAACAGAGGTGTTCACACCTGAATCCGGATGTGAAGAAACTCTATGACGAATTTTTGGGTAAGCCCCTATCCGAAAGGTCACATCATTTGCTTCATACCAGTTATCAACCTCGCAAGTTGTATAACAAATAAATCGCAAAAAATGCCCCGCTTTATAGCGGGGTATTTTTATATTCAAAACCTCCTTACGATTGTGGCAACAGGCGCACTGTTTCAGCAGCGGAAACTTGGTTGGCCAAACTGTCCAATTCACGGGACAAAACATTGGGGACGCGTTGTGCCATTTTTGGGGCAGTTTGTTTGGCAATTTGGCTTGCCCCATCCATTGTTGCCGCCGATGTTAAATAGGTGTTTCGCAGCATACGATTTGTAGCGACTTCGGTTAAGGTAGGCTTATCCTTATAGGCATATAAATCATTGGCAAAATTCTGCATCCTTTTTCCATCGGTCAACCATGTTCGTTCTTTCATCGCACGTTCAAAGTCGCCTTGTTTCATACCCAAAGAATTTTCAATAAAGGCAACATCTTGCGATAATTTTTGTAATTGTGGCACTTGCCCGCCTTTTTTCGCTAAATCTTGCACAGCTCTTAGCCGTTCGGGGGACAAAGTCGCCAATATAGCCTGAGCACTACTGGGCTGAGCCTGATGGGATGCCCCCATCGTTGCCGTGCTTTGGTTAGGTCTTCCCGTTCCGGTTGTCGTTTCTTGCCTCCTATCTGCTGCCACCGATCGCGCTGTCGGTTGCGCCACATCTGGGGGAGTAATCGCCTCACGCACATTGGTCGCGACTGGCATTAAAGGATTATTGCTTCCTCTTTGACTGTCTGTTCGTTGCCCCTCAGGACCGCGTTCGCCTTGGGGGCCTCTGTCCCCGCGTTCACCTCGTTCTCCCGGAATAACGGTGGGATTTTGTGTGGGCGGTGGTGGTATATTCCCTCCTCCGTCAGAATTACCACCACCAGAATTTCCGCCACCGGAACCATTACCGGCTCCACTTTGAGGAGATCCCTTAAACCGACCTTTGGCTGATTTTAAAATCCGACCACCAATTTTTTTACCGGCCCAAAGACCGACATTTCCGGCCATTTTTGCTCCGGACCAGACCACTTTTCCTTCCTTAGCCAATGTTGCAGCCGTCTGATTTCCGATATTTAATTGAACATTACCGCCCCCACCGATAAATGTGTTTGCAAGCGTTTCTGCTTTTCCCATCAAGACCCACCCCATAAAGGTAAAGGCAATACAGTTTAAAATGAGCCCACTTCCAAAAGTAGTATATTTTTTGGCTTCTTCATCCTGACCTGCGATTAGCATATTAAAAAAGTCTGCCCGATTTTTATACTCACCGGTTTCACTATTCATCAACCGCTCTGGGACGACATGATCCACCAAAATTAACGCAAGTGCCACCATAACGGATAACGCCACAAAGATAAGGCAAGAACTTAAAAACATTTCCCATGCTTTTTTGGTATAAGATTGTGTCACAGGGAACACCCATAAAATAATCCATAACGGCATTAAAGCCAACACAAATGCAATGCGCATAAAGGCATTCAACAAATGAATCGGAAAGAAGAAATAAATGGCACAAAACCCAACCCACAGCGTAAATCCGGCAATTGCAACGGGTAAGCCCTTAGAGAAAAAGTTATTACCACTAATACCGATTTTCATAAATGTCCACCCCATGGCGCGTCCAACGGTAAAGGAGCTGGAAACCTTTTTCATCCAAGCCACCATCAATTTTTTATTGGCCTCACCCAATGCCGTATCAGGTGCATTTTTATTTTCTTGGGCAAATTCATTGTTAATTGAGGACCAATCAATCTTCCCCAATTTTGATTCCGAAGGGGTCGCCGTTCCGGATGTGGTTCTAAGGGTCTTAACCTCCCCCAACGAAGTATCCAAAATTTCTTCTCCAATCTGCATAGAGACCGTCATAAACGGATTTGTCAACAAATAAAAAATAGTTTCTTGATTGGCCATAACCGTCACACCCAATAAGGCTGTTGCAATAATCGCCCGTCCCAACGGCTTAAACAGGTCGTTTAAAAATTGCATTAAATCCACATCCTGCAATTGGACAAGCATTTTTCCAACTTTAAATATCAACAGGAATAAAATTCCCACCCCCATCAGACCCAAGAACCATTTTCCCAGATTATTATACAAAGTCTTGACCAATGTGTTAATCGCATCATAGATTCCCTCAAAGACCGGGCAAAAAAAGCAAGCATCTTCATGCTCTTTCATATAATTATTAATTGTTGTCGGGAAAATTTTGACTTCCTCGGCCGCTGCATCCCACGACAGGCAAAGTGCCAAACCTGTCACCATAATAAATAAGCACCATAAAAACCACCGTTTTTTATCCATCAAACGCCCCTTCAATTTTAGGTAAAATACACCCACCCTTACTTTCAGTATACACTTTTTTTTAAAAGTTGTCCACTAAAATTTAGTTTTTTCAACAAAAAATCCCCCCTGAAATCGCATCAGGGGGAATCCACTCTTCGGGGTGTTTAGAAAGCAAATTTTGCCGAAATAGTTGCTCCATATGTATCCTTATCCGTTTCCGGATGGATAATAAAGCCACCAAAACTAAACACCGTATTTTTGGTTGTGTAGAAATCAAGTGTTGCCCGATAGACAGCTTCATGATGAACTTCACTTGTATAATTTAAATCCAAACTCAGGAACTTATTCAAATCAATATACACACCGGGGTTAATATACGTGTCTGTTCCCGTTGATGATCCTCGTTTAGACCAAAAATCACTGGTGAATCCGACCCCGAAATAAGGGGTAATATTTTGAATCTTTTTCCCTAATTGCAGGGCAATATCCGTCCCTGTTGTTCGGGATGTCGTTCCATATCTTTTTATCCGTTCTTTATCATAATATAATCCGGCCTTTACATTAAAATCAAAACCATCTGCCGATGCCAACAAATACCGCAATCCGACTTCACCGTTATAGGTACTTCCTTTTGCACCTTTATTCAAGCCGGATTTAACTTTAAATTGGC
>JAXFZX010000125.1:0-2592 GCA_034184445.1 Pseudomonadota bacterium
AATTCTGAGATAATAATATGTAATCCGGTTCCATGTGAGGCCTTGACCAACACATTGTCCCCATCTTGCAATTCTTGTTGTAAGATATGAATCATTTCCGATGCCGTTTGGGTATATTTACCTTGTTTTTGAGGGGGTAATTTATCCCACAACGCTTTCATATTTTGACCAATTAAATAGGCTTTATCAATGCCGTTTTGCATGATATCCTCTGCCAAGTCAGCATGCATTTGTTCGGCCAAATCCCCCAGTTCCAACATATCACCCAATACGGCAATTTTGCGCCCTTTTGGTCTAAGGCCCAGCGATTCCAATGATGCCTTCATAGATGACGGATTGGCATTATAGGTATCATCAATTAAGGTTATTTTTTCACCATTTAAATCAATAGCGATACCGATTCCCCGACCGACAGCCGGTGTCATTGTTTCCAATTTTTTAATCGCTAAACTGACATCTGCCCCAACAGCGTTCACCACCGCCAAAGCCCCCACGGCATCTTCGGCAAAATGACTGCCGAAAAAGTTTAAATGGAAATGATATGTTTCTTTTTTATGGTCGCACATAACCATCATACCCGTATGATCCGGACTGATTTGCGTAATTGCCCAATCGGCGCGTCCGCTTGGACCAAAAGATTCTATATGGACAATACCTTGATTTTCAGCTGCTTTCTTTAAAAAGTCAAAAAAAGCATCCGTGTATTTCAATATCGCCGTTCCTTGCCGATTTTGATAATCAAAAATTTCAGATTTTGCATTAGCCACATCTTGTTTTGTCGGGAAAAAAGCGCGATGTGCTTCCCCGATTGAGGTTATAATCGTCACATCGGGTTTGACTAAATTAGACAGATGCATCAACTCACCCTTATGATTCATGCCCATTTCAATGACGGCAAATCGTGTATCTTCCGGCATTGTTGCCAATGTCAGCGGGACCCCAATTTGATTATTAAAATTTCCCTGTGTTGCATGGGTTAAACCTTGATCCGACAGACAAGCTTTAATCATTTCCTTAGTCGTTGTCTTACCCGATGAACCGGTAATACCGATAAAGGTTGCATTACATTTCATCCGCCGATACCTGGCCAATGTTTCCAATGCTTCCATTGTATCGGATACCACGATTTGCTTATCAGGGGGAACTTCGGGAACCAAATGAGCCACAAGGCACACCGCTGCTCCTAATTCTACGGCTTTTTTTACATAAGCATGACCATCTGATTGTTCACCCTTTAAGGCCACAAACAAATCCCCTAATTTTAAGGTCCGCGTATCAATGGATAACCCATAGGCCGCTATTCTGTCCGGTACTTTGACTGATAAAGCCAGCGTCAAATCTTCCGCCGACCACACCGGTTTTTGTGTTGCATTTAAAATAGCCAACCGTGCTTCCACCCGATCATCCATGGCATAGGTCACTCCATTCACAGTTTGACCCGTTTCATGCCCCTTACCGAGAATAGCCAAAATATCACCAGCTTCCAACTGTCCAACAGCCGTATGAATAGCAACTTCCCGATTATCATATTCCACTCCTTTGGGACATGCCGTTAATATCGCCTGCCGAATATCGGCCGGATCTTCAAATCGGGGATTGTCATCCGTCACATAGACAATATCTGCATATTTTTGGGCAGATGCTCCCATTAAAGGACGCTTTGACTTATCCCGATTACCACCACATCCCATTACGCATATTAACCGCCCAACAGCATAATCTTTAAGTGATCGTAACACCCGTTCTACGGCATCGGGTGTGTGAGCATAATCCACAAATACACGAGCCCCATTTCCCAAGGCCCCCATCAATTCCAGTCGTCCCGTTGGTGCTTTTAAATCCGGCAACAAAGGTATCAATGTTTCAAGAGAAGTTCCCACCCCAATACATAATCCCATCGCTGCAAATAGGTTCATAACTTGGAATGCACCGGATATCTGCAATGAAACCTGATACCTTTTCCCGTAGGCATCAAAGACAACCTCTTGGCCTTTGGGACATGGTTTTTGGGAAATCAATTTCAATTCACGCCCATTTTTACCATAGGATATGATTCTTTCTCCTTTTTCTTGTGCAATGTTTTTTAAATGCTCAAATTCGGGAATATCGGCGTTTAAAACCGCCACTCCGTTTTCACCCAAACATTCCGAAAACAATTTTTCCTTTGCCTTCAAATACGATTCCATAGTGCCATGATAGTCCAAATGATCTTGCGTCAAATTGGTAAAAGCCCCTGCCCGAAAATTAAGCCCCTTTAACCGCCCTTGATCAAGGCCGTGACTAGATGCTTCCAACGCAACCACCTGCACACCATCGGATTGCAATTCACATAGTGTCCTATTTAAAGTGACGGCATCGGGTGTTGTCATACTGCCCCCGATATGGCTGTCTCCTCTATTCACACCAATCGTGCCCAAACTAGCAGCTTTTATACCCGATTTATTCAATAATTGCTGCACATAGTAAACGGTTGATGTTTTCCCATTCGTGCCCGTCACAGCCACTTTTTTAATCCGATCCGATGGATACATTAAACTGGCCAATAAGGATACTTTTTCCCTTAAATTCGGGACAATAATTACTGGTACCGAT
>JAXFZX010000126.1:0-3088 GCA_034184445.1 Pseudomonadota bacterium
CGTCAAGAAAGGCTGTGACAAAGCCCAAGTGGTATCTCATTATAAAGATAAATATGATATTGCCTATTTTGGCGATCGAGTTTATAAAATGGGCAACGACAATGCCATCGCGCATGAGGTTGTAGATGTCGGAGGAACGATTTATTCGGTATCAAACCCCTATGAAACCATGCGTATCATGCAAACTTTAATTGACCAAGACAACCAGAACCCCCATTAAGATTGGGATGATCCATCACCCAAGTCCATAGCGTATCCGGCCGATCTGACCGTTCGGATGAGGTCGTCTTTTCCCCCCGCATTAAGGGCATTCCTAAGGCGTTTAATGTGCACATCAACGGTGCGTGGTTCCACATAAATGGAGCCTCCCCATACGGATTTAAGTAAAATTTCACGCGACAGGACATCTCCTGGCTTTTCCATTAGATATTGCAATAGCCGAAATTCCGTTGGTCCCAAGTGAATTTCCCGATCTCCCCGAACGACCCGATGCTTGGCATAGTCAATTTGCATATCCCGAAATGTATGAATTTTATCTGGTATATTGACTGGCTTTGCTCGGCGCAATAAAGCCGCAACCCGCGCCATGAGCTCCGGCACAGAAAAAGGCTTTGTCACATAATCATCGGCCCCAAAAGATAGCCCTTTAACTTTATCGGCCTCATCTCCCCTAGCCGTCAACATAATGATGGGAACTTGGCGTAAATCAAAATTCTTACGCATTTCTCGGCATAGGTCTATCCCCGATACATTCGGCAACATCCAATCCAATAAGATTAAATCTGGTTTTTCCGTCAAAGCCACCCGAATAACATCATGTCCATCCATAACGGATACCGTTTCATAGCCTTGCTTTTCCAAATTATACTTTAATAGCGTCACCAAACCGGTTTCATCTTCTACAATTAAAATTTTTGTCATTGTTTAAGCCTTTCAATCGCCTGTTTATAGTTGGAGTTTTTGCAAATATAGCTACCCGCCACAAGGACATCTGCCCCTGCCAATCGGCATGCTGGTGCCGTTAAATGATTGATTCCTCCATCAACCGAAATTTGCACCGGCTTATGACCGATAAGATCCCGTAGATCGGCTATTTTTTTAAGGGCTTCTTTTTGAAAAGCCTGCCCCCCAAAACCCGGTTCAACCGACATAACCAGCACGAAATCTATCATCGGAATATAGGGCAAAATTTTATGAATATTGGTTTTGGGTTTCAGGGATAGCCCCACTTTGCATCCGTTTTTTTTAATACGGGCAATCATATCTGGGACAGGGTCTTTGGCTTCAACATGCACGGTAATAAAGTTTGACCCTGCCGCCGCAAAAGCGTCAATAAAATTAAGCGGATTTGTCATCATCAAATGTGTATCAAACGGAATAGATGTTAAGGGACGCAGTTGCCTAATCATATCGGGGCCAAAAGACAAATTCGGCACAAAGTGCCCATCCATAACATCCCAATGAATCCAATCGCTGCCGGCTTGGGTTAATGCTTGTATTTCTTGCCCCAATTGGGACATATCCGCGGCAAGTAGGCTGGATGCAATTTTTACCATATAAAGACTCCTTTTATGTTAATATAGCCTAAAATTTTCCCAATTGCAAAGATTATTTTTGTGCTGTTAAAGATTGAAATTCCTTATCCCCAGCAACCGGCATACTTTATTTCAATAATCGCAAAAATGCGATTTTTAACGAATATGCAAAAAAGACTTGCAATTTTAAAAAAAATAGTGTATAAGGTTGGCACAAGTTTTTTTTAAAGGAGATACAAAATGAAAAAGAATATTCATCCCGATTATCATGAAATTACCGTTGTCATGACGGATGGTAGTGAATTTAAAACCCGTTCAACATTGGGAAAAGCCGGCGATGTCGTGCGCCTTGATATTGATCCGCTGTCTCATCCGGCATGGACGGGCGTTTATCGGTTAATTGATGCCGGTGGTCAATTGGCCAAATTTAACAAAAAATTCGCGGCTTTTAAAAAATAGAATTTTAGAAAATTTTCAAAAACTCTGTTGCCCTATGGTGCACAGGGTTTTTGTGTGTCTCTTTTATTACTTCCTACCTTTCCCCACCTTGTAATACATTCCGAAAATGCTTTGCTTTTGAGGTATCCAAGTTTTCTTCTTGACCGTTTTTCCCTCTTATTTTTCGGGCAGACCTCAATTCATTGGCTTTGGCTTTTCTGATATCACTTGCCGGCCAACCGGTATTTAATCTCTTCACTGTTTGTTTGATAACCTTAGAAATTTGTGATATCTGTCCTTCAATATCTTGAACTGTGTGGGCAAGTAATCTCAGATATCCCTCTTTTTGTGTTTGTAATAATCCCGATAGAGCATTTAATTTTTCCACATAATTAGCCAACATTTTTCGCTCGGCTTTTCTAACGGCTTGTGATACTTCTAATTTTCGGCTATCATTGGGAACATTACTTTGGGATGACATTTTTCCTCTTTTACAGATAATTATCTGCTTTTTTGGGCTTGTCCTAATACTTTTTGCTCGCGTTGTAATTCTTGCGTTGTCCCGCGATAGGCACGGATTGTTTTACCGTCATCAATATAGGCAGCGCCGCCAAGACTGACATAATTTATCCCTGCGCCATCCCGATAAGTAAATGTAGGACAAAGATGTTCCATCTGGCCGATTTCTATGGCAAGATATCCGTTATCGGCCGTTCTGGCACACAAAAAATTAAAGGTATCTGCATGATAGCGATAGAATCGTTTGGCATTTCCTACTTTATCCGGAGAAACTTCACGCCCATCCTTATCAAAACTGAATTCACGCGTAGTCTTTGATTTCGTATCAACCACCCAAGTGGTTAAAACACCGTTCACATCTTCCCTAAATGCCTTTGGTAATTGTCCTGATGGAGCCCCAAAGTTTTCAATTCCTTTGGTTTTCATATAGTTGTTAATGCGCTCCCATGCACTTTTCATTTCCTTTACGGATACTAAACCGTTCAGGATTATTTGCTTTCCCGCCACCGGCATTTTTGTGATTTTTTCCACATGCACGGGCTCAACCCTGCCATTTCTGACCAGTTGCAAATCCGTTATCATTGAAAAAGCACACG
>JAXFZX010000127.1:0-2926 GCA_034184445.1 Pseudomonadota bacterium
AGAAACGACAAGTCTTGTGTGGCGTTTATTCCATGAAAAAGAAATTGATATACCCCATATGAAACAGATTTTAAAAGGAGTAAATCCCCAAACACACCGTCATTTTTTGTTTGCCCCCAAAACGCGTATGGATTCGGAATTATTTTCTTATATGTGCGGTGTTTTTTCAAACTCTCCTTTTTATTTTTGGCAGTGGGTTCGTTCTTTTCAGGCGATGTCCGATTTTCCAAAGGCATTGGCCGGAATTTACCCAGAATTACCTGAATCTGTCCGTAATAATAAACATTATTTAGCCGCTATGAATAACCATTATGGTCTGATTCGGGAATGTGCGCTTGCCGGCGATACAGGAACACTATCTGCTCTTAAAAAGATATTGGGCAAGGATATTTTTTGGGCATCGCTTACCCAATCATCCGATGGAAAAGTATCGGGCATTCGCTCTCTCTGCAAACAAGGCAAACGCGGATTATTAAAATTGATGGCTGATTTTCCGCTTTCTCGGCAACAGGAATTATTTATGGAGGCCAATTCCGATGGGCGCACTTTGCTGGACGATTGTGGGGGAAGCCTTGCCCGTTTGGTATCACAAGTGGTCTTTCAACAAGTTTATCAAAAAGAAGCCGATCCGATTTCACCTGTTTCAACACCGGTTGTCCCATCTGAAAAGCCACAATCTACCCCTGTTGCAAACAGGCCTATGCGCCAAATTATTCGTATCCCTGTTTTTGATAGCCACATGGCCAGGATCGCCAATAATTCAAAATTGGTGAAAGAAGTAGAAGAAGCCATGCAGACTCTCGCTAAAATGAGCAAAGCCGAAATCTTTGCCGAAATGAGGGGTGGCTTACGGCATCACGGTTCATTGGACAAAGCCCCCTGTGTGGTAAAAGGTATTCGGGGCAATAACTATCGTTTAGGCTATTTATTGCAGGGAGACATAGACCAAGGAACGGGTCAGATTGCCTTTTTATTCTTCTTGACGCATGCCCAATACAATATCTTTTTGAATAAGCAAGCCGATCAAGCCATCCGCGTAGCCAAAGCCATAATGGCTACACCCACCGGGCCGACCGGTCCTTTGGGTGGCCGTGACGGGCGATAAAACTATTTTTTGTTCCCTTTTTCATCATCAAACAGCGGGCGACCTTGGAACAGGCGACTGGATTGCGCTTCAATCAAGGTTTGCAGGTTGATGGTATTACTTCTGATCAAACTCCGCATTTGATCTCCACCCGATAAATGTGGGTTGGCAAAGGCTGCCGTAATCACGGGGCGCAAAGTGGTTGCTCCCTCTAATTTCTGGTGCACAACTGCCAAGACACCGCGTGCCAACAGGTCTGCCGCCAAACTTTCCGTAAGCCCTGCGCCAGATGCATATTTGATGATGGATTCCAATGAATCTTCAACTGTACTAGCGTGAATGGTAGAAAGCACCAAGTGCCCCGAGGTAGCAGCCCGCAAAACCTGAGAAGCGGTTTCGGGTGTCCGAATTTCGCCCACCAAAATATACCGTGGCCGTGACCGTAGAGCAGATTTAATCCCATCGCCCCACCGTTCATTATCCACGGGACATTGTTTGCATAATCCCAACGCCCCATTGGCCGCATGATATAGACCGTCCAAAGGCATTTCTGGCGGATCCTCAATTGTGTACATAAACCCACCGTTTTCTTCCAAAAACTTTTTCATCAGAGCCGATGCCGAGGTTGTTTTTCCCATACCGGTTGGACCGCCAAACAGAATCAAACCTGCCTCACGCGATAAAGTCAACAAATAATCCACAACATGCTTCGGTAGCCCAAGGGTATAAATATCCGGCACACTGGTCGGCATTTTACGACAATTATATTGCACCCCCGACAAGGTTATAATCCGTTCCACACGATAGGATTCACCGGCAAATCGGATAGCATAACTGGATTGTCCGGTATATCCTTGTTCTAAGGCTTTATAAAAATCCGATAAATCATTTGATAAAAACGGCACCAATGCAAACCTTGTGGTTTCGTCCCGAATATAGGCTACTTTTTCCGCCGTGTACCAAATATCTGAAAAGGGAATAGAACTGACAGATTCGGCACGAATAATTTTTTGATCCTTGCCCAACAATTTATAAATGGCTTGTTCGTTTTCCTCCGGTTGCAAAGCCTCATCTAAATCGGGAGCAGACGCAATATCAACCGACTGTACGGCGGATGGGTCATGTCTTTCCGATATTTCTGGGGCGACAGGCTCTATCATTTTCGGTCGGGCATATTTTTCGGAATCGTCTATGGTCGGTTGTGCCTTGGATTCGGATTCAACCGATTCTGTTTCATGGACGGACTCTACCGGTTCAGGGACGAATTCATCTTCCGTTTTTGGAAGGCCAGATTCGGTTTCTGTCGGTTCGGCAACAAAATCTGGATTTGCCTGTTTTGGGGTCGGGTTTTCTTCCGGTTCAGGAACAAACTCATCAGCCGTTGTTTCCGGTTTTTCTTCCACGACCGGTGGTGGGGCATAGCGATCAAAATTTTCGGTTGCCTCCGGCTGTATTGTTGCTTTGCTTTCTTCCTCTTTCACAGGGGTAGATAACGGTGTGGGCGACCACGCTTGCGGAGCCTCAGTCAACGGTTTCGGAACAGGTTCTGTACTTGGTTCTTCTATCGGATCCGGTTTTGTGCGAAATAATTTAGGTGGTTTCGGTAATATCATCATAATCTCCTTTTCTTTCTTGTTTTATTTGTGCCACAGAATAAATAATTTTGCAACTCTTTTTCAAAAAAAATGAAAAAAAATAAAAAAAGACTTGATTTTTAGATCAAAAAAGGCTATAAAGGGATTACATTCTCGGTAAGATATAGGGGGTGGGACTGAAAAGCCCCGCTTTTTTTATTAGAAAAAGGACAATATATGGATATATGTGAACAAATAGAAAATGAGA
>JAXFZX010000128.1:0-14322 GCA_034184445.1 Pseudomonadota bacterium
AATTCGGGTGATCCGATTGCAACGGCTGAGGTTTTGCGTGATTTGTATAAAAATCCGGCCATTTCCGAACAAACATACAGCGAACGGCAAATTTATGATCAAGCGATGAGTCGCTTTGCCTCGGAATACGCGATTGTTAATCAGTTGGATGAAGCTTCTGCCACCGCTAAGGTTGAATCCATTTTGCAGAGCAAATCTTCTTCCAAAGGCTCATTATCATAAAGGATTTTTGAATGAAAACAGCACATGAATCAAGCTCCGCTTCCGTTTTGCGTGGGCGTGTTAAGGTAAAGGTTCAATCGGTTAATAAATTTATAAATCGGTATTTATTGTTTTTTATTGCTTTAATATTGGGCCTATATTTATGGCTTTATCCCGAGGTCTTAACAAAAATCTGGAAAGGTCTTCGGTCTTATTCTGGTGAAGCGGGGTCAAAAATTACCTTTGAGGCCTTATTTCAAGCCTCTTTATTCTTTTTATGCGCCACATATATTGTGCATCGTTTTAAAAATGTATTGGAAAATTATTTACTGAATAAGCTTCGGATGGATATCGGTGTTAAGCATACTATTTCCACCCTTTTAAGCTATGGTATTTGGATTTTCATTTTTCTGATGACCTTGTCTATTTTGGGCATTCAATTAAAGAATTTAGCGATTCTCTTTGGTGCGTTATCTGTTGGAATTGGTTTTGGTCTACAAAATATTGTCAACAACTTTGTATCCGGCATTATTATTTTATT
Source organism: Pseudomonadota bacterium (assembly GCA_034184445.1). Classification (GTDB taxonomy): domain Bacteria; phylum Pseudomonadota; class Alphaproteobacteria; order CAAHEQ01; family UBA3637; genus CALXZG01. The sequence goes on from JAXFZX010000128.1 coordinate 743, forward strand.
TGAGCGTCCCATAAAGGAAGGCGATTGGGTTGTCATTAACAATCAGGAAGGCATTGTTCGCCATGTCCGCATTCGTGCAACGGAATTGGAAACATTTGATAACGCCAGCATTTTAATTCCGAACGCCGATATTTTATCGGGTCAGGTCATCAATTGGACGCATGCCAATTTGAATGGCCGTGTTGTTGTGCCCGTCAGTGTAGCCTACGGCACGGATTTACAACATGCCTGTTCTGTTTTGATTCGGGTTGCCAAATCCGAAAAGCGTTTGTTAGCCACTCCCGAACCGTATGTTTGGGTCACCAAATTTGCCGACAGCGGTATTGAGATGGAATTGCGCGGTGTCACCGGTGATGTAATGAGTAAGGGCTCTATCCGCAGTGATTTGATGATTCAGGTATCCCAAGCATTTCAAGCCGAAGGTATTGAAATTCCCTTCCCGCAACAAGTGGTCTATTTAAAAGATGAAACAAAGCACAATTAAGCTGTTTTTGGGACTGATGCTGGGGATGCTGATGGGGTGTTCTCCGTTTATAGATGCGCGCCGTGAGGCCGGCCAAGTTCAACCTGTCGGGCAGTCTTCTGCCAATCGGATTGCTGTTTGCTACAACCCTTTATGGGATGATGAAACGGTCAGACATCAATTGGCGACAGATGCTTGTTCTCATGGGCATGCCACTGCCGAAGAGACTCGGTATTTTAATTGTTGTTTATTTGCACCGAATACAGCCTTTTACACTTGCAAATAATTTCTGAACATAAAAGCGGCAACAGGAATTTTTAACCCGTTGCCGTTTTTTATTGCATCAAACATGACTCATTTTAAATAAAGCCTTTTTCTTTTGCTTTCAACAAAATTTGGACACGATTTTGAACACCAAAAGCGCGTAAAAGAGCACTGATATGCATTTTAACGGTCGGCTCGGCTACGCCTAAATTATGGGCAATCTGTTTATTGGAAAGCCCTTGTCCCAATTGGCGTAAGACACCAACCTGTCGAGCGGATAATAAGACACCGTTATCCAACGCGCACACTTCTTTTTGAGCTATCTGCATGTTAAGATTCCCCTATTATTCACTTTCCATTTGTTTAATTTTGGCTTCTTTATGGGCTATTTTGCGGGCGATCAAGTCCAAAATCGTTGCATGGCCATTTTGTTTAGCCCACCCTTCTATCATATACAAAGCCTTTAATTTTTCTTTTTGCGTTTCTATTAAAAAGTGCTTCATTTCCGTAGGAAATTCGGGCCAAGCCTTTTTAATTTCGGCCTTTAATAATTTTTTTTCTTCCGGCGTTAATTTGTCGGTTTGTTCTGTGTTTGTATTCATATATTCCCCCTTTTTTTAATATTAAAACAACCCATTAAAAGTGTGCACTCAGACACCGATTGTCAAGAGGACAAAGCAAAAACGCCGACTTTAAAAGCCGGCGTTTTTTTATTATCAGAGGTTATTTAAATAACCCTTTTATTCCATCAACGGTTCCTTTGGCCGTATCGGTCACAGATTTTGCTGTATCCGAAACGGTGTTAGCCCCTCCTTTCATCAGGTCTTTGGCTCCTTTCCAACCTTGCTTAGCCAAATCCGAAACAGCGGTTGCTACGCCTTTTACCGATTCCAAAGAAATCATATTCAATACATCAGCAAAAATTTCCGCCGGTGATTTGTCTTTTTTCCCTTCTCCGATGCCGGTTTGATGAATATCCGGCAATAAAATGGTAACGGTTTGTCCGCTAACCCCCAAAGATAGAGCCGTTTCTTTTATTTGCAAATCTTTAATGACAACCGTCTTACCGGCCGATTTTGGGGTTGCTTTTTCTTGTTGAGCTTTTTCTGTTTTGGGCGTTCCCCCACCGATATAGTTATTGATGTTGGCTTGTAAAGCAGAAACATTACTGTCCAAACTATATAGATTTTTCATTTCGGCAGAAACCTGTGTTCCGGAAATTAAGACGGATTGAATCACAATTCTGTCCGTCAACACCGATTTAGGGTCAAATAGGACCTGAATTTTCCCCAATTTAAAGATATCATTAGAACTAAATCCCTTTGGGTTTCCGATTTGCAGATTATTTATTTCAACCCTTCCCTTCAACAAGGACAGATCCACATCTTGGACCGATGCTGTTGTCCCCGTAATTGGCGGAACATAGCGGTTAATTCCTTCCCGCACAAGGGCACCCAAATAGCAATAGATTCCGACAAGTGCGATAATCAATAAAAACAACACCCATAACAGGCATTTAAAAACAAAGCGAAACATTTTTTTAATCATCATATATCCTTTCTGTTGAATTTGAATGGGGTTAATATAACCGAAAATAAATCAACTTGCAAATTGTTTTTGAAAATTACCGTCATAAGAAGGGATAATGGCTTCTTTTCCACGAATTTTTTGAACAATTTTAATAGCTTCATCGGGGGTGTAGTGCCGATTGACAAAATCAATCCGAAATGCTCCCACCGGCAACCTTTGCGCCTCAGGCGGCAAGGCAAACGGTCGCATATCTGTCACCGTTGTTTGACAATTTTGGGATATCAATCGGAATCGCCCTTTTCCATTTGTGATTTCCTGCTCCAAGCGATTTTTATCACACTTTTGACATTCATTTTCCCGCACACAATTTGCCGATAAAAACAGGGGTACATCTTGATATAGGATAAGGGCTGTTCTTGAACTTTTTTCCGCCAATACTTCAATGTTATCATGGGTATCTTCCACCGAAAAAGTGATGCGTGAAAATCCAGCGGATAGCGTTTTTTCAAGTGCCGATGAATTCAGTATGGAAACAGTGCTGTCCAATGAAATATCCAATCCCTTCGGTAATAGGATCAAACCCGATAAATTTCCGATTTCCCAGCGTAAGAATCCTGCCGACAAAAATCGGTCAATCACGGCTTTCCAATGTTTTTCCGGACGCAAAATCGGCGGCAAAGCCAATCTCAGATTGGATTTATCCACACCGACCAAATCCATCGGGGTATCCCTTGGGGACAATTCATAAATGACCTCATCTGCGCGGGGCAAGTGAGGCAATAACTCCTGATCATCTGTTTTTAAAATCCAACAAGGTGGTGCTTTATCTGTTTTCAGATGCGGTGTCGCCGGTAAAGCAGGTGTTTCCAAATCGGTGGGTTTTATCTTATCATACAAACGCCGTCGCAGTTCATTTAACACCGACATCGGCACGAATAGGTCTTCCGGATTATGTAGGGTTATTTCTTTTAAATAAAAGGCCGTATCACCTGTCTTTTGAAAAGCCTTTAAAACAGAATCGGCAATTTTTTCGGGATGTTCAGCCGATTGAAAAGTGTCTGTTAATTCGGCCGATACACCATCACAATATGCCACGATTTTATCGGATGCTACAAAGACATCAACCGTTATACTCGTCCGATTGCGATATGCATTTGGTTTAGGACGCGTATAGGCATACATTCCTTTCACCCGTGTTGAGGACGCCAAATACACCTTATCCCCTTTTTGCAGGAAGGGATGATGTGGCGGTAATGCGATAGTGACCGTCTGACCGGCAGAGACTTCAAACACTTTTTTACCGGCCACAACCAACTGTTCGGCCGAAAAACCGAATGGTTTTTCTTGGGTTTTTGTATCAATTTGTATGCCATCATAACGGGCAACCGGATATGTCGGTTTAAAGGTAATTGTGTGATTAAAGACCTTTAAGATCATACCAATCGGCAATCCCCGATGTCCCACGAAATCGGGATCAATCACATCTTTATTTTTTCCTTGGAAATGAAGTGTTGTCCATGGTCGCGCAAAAATTTGTTTTAAGTTATCTGCTAACCCTTTATCCGCTTTTCCCGTACCCAAAATACGGCGATAATAGTCCGTCACCGCCCCAACATAAAGTGGGGTCTTTTTGCGTCCTTCAATTTTTAACGACATACCCGATAACTTTAATACCGCTGTTTCCAAAGCCAAATCTTTCATGGAAAATAAATGCTTTTGTTGACCGTTAATTTTAAAATTACTCCGACAAGAATACACACATTTTCCCCGATTGGCACTACGTCCCGTATTTAGGGATGAAAACAGGCATAGTCCGCTATATGAATAGCACAAGGCTCCATGAATAAAGACTTCAACCTCCAAACCTGATTTATCACGGATTTCAATAATTTCAGGAAGAGTCAACTCACGTGCCAAAACCACCCGTGAAAAGCCCATTTTTTTCATAGCCATCGCCCCAGCCAGATTATGAATTGCCATTTGGGTACTGGCGTGCAGGGCCAATTTGGGGAAGCATTTGCTCACTAGACGTGCCACCCCCAAATCTTGCACGATGACGGCATCTGCATGACAGGTATCACAAACTGTTAACATATCCATTAAGGCCGGCAATTCTTTCTCTTGCACAAGGGTATTAACAGTCACATAAACTTTCTTTCCGTTTTCGTGGGCATAGGCCGTTATTTCATCTAATTCTTCTGCCGAAAAATTGGTCGCATCCGCCCGTGCCGAAAACCGGCGCAGGCCTAAATAGACGGCATCTGCCCCGAAATAAAAGGCACTATATGCCGATTCAATATCTCCTGCCGGTGCCAATAATTCCGTTTTCATTTAACCTCTTTCACAATTCCGCTAGATGTATCTATTAAAACCGACTGTCCAATCGGCACCACTGTTTCTCGGTTTCGGTGCCCATAGTTAATTTGGACGACGGGAACGGGACAATTTCCAAAATAGTCACGAAACACGGCATCAATATCACCATCATTTCCTTCTTTGGATACGCAGCCTGAAAAATCGCCCAAAATCACACCGGCCACCTCGTTCAAAACGCCCGCCAGGCGCAACTGAGCCAACATCCGATCCACCCGATAAGGATATTCATTAATATCCTCTATCACCAATATCTTACCTTTCATATCCGGAAAATACGGTGTTCCGATCAAGCCAACAAATACCGTTAAATTCCCACCGACTGCAACACCTTTTGCCACACCGCTTGCCCATATTTTTTGAATGGGGATATCTGGCATCATACCATTTAGGGCTGCCATACCCGTTTGTATCAATTCTTTATTTTGGGGATTTAAGAAAAACAATGCCTGCAATCCCGAATACCCCGTAATACCCGACTGCGAAAAAAGGGCTGTTTGCAGAGCCGTTCCATCGCTAATACTTAAAAAAGGTTTTGCATTTTGGCGTAAAATTCCATAATCCAACAAATCCAAAATCCGCGCACTACCGTATCCGCCTCGTATCGTCATGACGGCCTCTATGGTATTATCACAAAAGGCGTGCATGACATCATGGGCGCGATCTGTATCTGTGCCGGCCAAATACCGGATACTGTCCAATGCGTGGCTACCCAAATGAATTTGGTATCCCCACTTTGAAAAGATATCTTTCAATTGTATCAAAGTTTCTGGTGTTAAATCCGGTGCCGGCGATGACGGAGCAATTAGGGCTAATTTTTTCATTTTTTATTCCAAAAAAAGTTGCTATTTCATTTTAAATTTGTTAGACTTTGTTTTTGTAGAGTTTATTTTATCCGAAATTCACCCAAAAGTAAAGGAGGAAAATCATGAATAAAATCTTTTTAACCGCTTTTACCGTTATTTTAGGTAGCGGTGTAGCCATTGCACAAGAATCCGATTCCCTTTTTCCGGAACTGGCGGGTCAATTTGAACGCCCGAGCTCTTCTGAAACAACGGTTGATTTATCTGTTGAACAAGATAGTGATACAAAGATTCAGGCCGAACAAAAATCATCATCCACCCCCAAATTACCCAAAAATGCCCAAGATCCCGATTCCAACACCCCCACCAATCGTCAGGATGAAAAGGTTGATACCGGTGAAAAAGCCGAAGGCAATCTAGTCATAGAAGTTCAAAATGTGGATGGTGTTTTGCCGTATGCCCGAACTTTGGCGTATTGTAGGGCTGATGCCGTTTTAATCAATGAGACCAACATGCGTTTGGAACAATTATCCATAACCGCGACATACAAAGATATGCCAAAGGAGTTGAATTATTCCAATGTCAGTAAGGGCAAAAAACGGACACAAAACTTCATGCTGATTGGCCTTCCGTGCGAAAGTATCACCACCATGCCCAATGTGGAAATAAAAGCCTGTAAATTAGGCACTCTTTCCGAATCGGATTGTAAAAAGCGTGTTCAATTCATTCCTCCTTCCGGCTAAATGATCAGAAACATTTTTTGCATTTTTTTAGGGGTTATCCTTTTTTGGGGCAACAGTTGTTGTGCCAAGGATATTTTGTCCGATACAGATGTGGGTTTATATAAACAAATTTTGCGTGCCCACCATGACGGCCATTTTAAGCAAGCCCAGAAATTGCAGGAAAAGATTACCAATCATATACTGGACGGTTATATTCTTTATGATCGATATTTTTCCCCCCGATACAAAACAAAAGCCTCTGAAATTACCGCTTGGTTTGACGGTTATGCCGATTTAGCTGTTGCCTCGGATATGTATGATTTGGGTCGGCAAAAAAAAGCCACCCTTCCCCCTCGTAAGCCGAAGGGCTTGTTTGGTGGCCAAGCCGGCACCTGTTCGGCTGTTTTTCGCCCCGAACCCATTGATTTAATTCGGGGAAAAACTTTTTCTTATCTAGGATCTAAGGATTCATCCCAAGCCAAAAGCATCATGAATAAGATATATAAGAACCTTAAAAAGGGCCATACGAAAACTGTTCGTAAATTATTGGAAAATCCTCAAACAAAAAAACTGTTTTCCAGCCTTGATTATGACCAAGCTCAAACAGCCCTTTCTTTTTCTTATTTTATTGACGGAGAGAATACGCGCGCCATAGAATTTATTCGCCCTGTTTTGGAACGGTCCGGAAAGCATATTCCTCAGGCTTTTTGGGTAGCCGGCCTCACGGCGTGGAGGCAAGGTGACTTTTCCACATCTGCGAAATACTTTGATGCGGCGGCCACACATCAAAAGGGCTATCCGTTATTAGAGGCTTCTGCCTCCGTTTGGGCGGCGCGCTCTTATCTTAAAATCGGTGCGTTTGAAAAAGTCAGACCGGCTTTGGAGCGGGCTGCGCAGTATCAGCGTTTGTTTTACGGAATTTTAGCTATGCGCATACTCGCCAAAGATTTAGGTCATGTATGGGATACGCCGGCAAAACCCGATGATGATCTTAGTGCTGAATTTTCACATCCCGCAATGGAACGTTTTTATGCTCTGCATCAAATCGGACAGAAAGAATGGGCGGGTAAAGAGCTGTCAAAACTGTATTTAGAGGCCGATGATGAAGCCAAGGGCATTTTATTAATGATATCGGAACAAAATGGATTTTCGGATGATTTATTGGCTGTTTCTGGCAATTTAGGGGATGGCAGCACGCGGTATCCTGCCCCCAATTGGACACCCACTGATGGCTGGAAAGTGGATAAAGCTCTTGTTTATGCTTTTGTGCGTCAAGAATCTTGTTTTAACCGTCGTGCCGAAAGCGATATGGGGGCGGTTGGTTTGATGCAAATTATGCCTGCAACAGGGCGTGAATTAGCCAAGAATTTACAATATCCGTTTCAAAAAAAATTGTTAAAGGATCCGGAATATAATCTGTCTTTGGGACAAAATTACTTACTGACTTTAATGCAGAAACAAGCCGTTGGCGACAATTTAATGTATATGGCAACGGCCTATAACGCCGGCCCCGGAAATTTAATTAAGTGGAAAAAACAAATTAACACAAACGATCCCTTACTGTTTTTGGAAAGTATCCCCTCCAAAGAAACACGCAGTTTTGTTGAACGAATCATTGTTAATTATTGGATTTACCGCAACTTAATGAATCAACCACTGGCTTCGTTAGACAGTGTCGCCACCGGTGATTGGCCATGCTATCGGCCCATAGACTGTCCTATCAAACAATCAAAATGATGAAAGGGAAAACATGAAAAAACTTTTTATTTTAGGATTACTTTTGCTCTATACAACCATAGCGCATGCTGACAATGTTATTTTAATGATCGGGGACGGCATGGGTGCAAATCATTTAAAATGCGCCGCCATGGATAAACCTTTATACATTCCGACACTCCCCGTCACAGGTTGGGTAAAAACGCACTCTGCCGATAATGCCATTACAGATTCGGCGGCATCGGCAACAGCTTATGCCTGCGGACTTAAAACAAACAATTTCTTTTTGGGAAAACTTCCTGATGGCACCAATTGCACAACGATTGCCGAAGAATCTGCTTCCAAGGGCATAGCCGTCGGGATTTATTCAACGGATGATGTCACCGGTGCCACACCGGCTGCCTTTTTTGCGCATACCAAGAGCCGTGGAGACAGCAATACCATTCTATCTGATAAAGCGCGCGCAGAATCAGCCATGGATATTGCCGCACCCATAAAGCGTATTTCCGATGAAGTGACTCCCCGTCTGAATAACTTATTGAAAGCTCAGGATAAAACAGGCTTCTTCGCCATGTTTGAAGGGGCCAAAATAGACAAACGATCCCACGCTAATGATTTAAAGGGAATGAAAAACGAATTATATAATTTTGATTACGCCGTGATGAAAGCCGTTAATTTTGCATATCAACATCCCGATACAACCGTTATTGTTTTAGCCGATCACGAAACGGGTGGATTAACAGATGACTGCCGTTATACCAGTACCTGGCACACCGGTCAAAACATTCCTTTGTATGCCTATGGACAACATGCCAATCTCTTTTCCGGCACTCAGGACAATACCGAAATTCATACAAAGATACGCAATATTCTGTTTAAGTTATCTCCACAAGCCCCAAAAAATTAGTCACTTTTTTGGCCGTTTAAGACAAACTTGTAAAAATCAAGTTTGTCTTTTACCGCTTGCATAGAAGTATCCTTTGGATGTAGGGCAAGCATTCGTTCACCTGCCGCCAACTCTGCCGGCATCCCATCCGGACAGGGTTCTGTTTCGGCTTTTGCCCATGCCATAATGGCACAAATATCGCGTCGCACTTCACACACACCACGCGATATCCGATACACCTTATCCGGCTTATTTTCCTGATGGATAATAACCCACCCCGTGTTCAGCAGATAGAACTTGGGTGCCTTACGCGGTTTAATCAAGCATCTTCCTTTGACCGCTGGAATTAGGACGCTATCGGCTTCCATATCCGCGACAACCTCTGTCGGACAGGTTATTTTAATCCGAATTTTTCCGGCACTTGGGGCTAAATCTTCTGCCATACTATGCCTCCATCAATGTCGCTGCTTTAAGGCGTGCTTCTTCAATTTTTCCAATCATAAAAAAGGCACTTTCCGGCACATCATCATACTCCCCTGCAATAATGGCGGCACATCCTTGAATAGTATCTTTTAAGGAAACGACAACTCCACTTTGCCCCGTAAAAGTTTCCGCTACCATAAATGGCTGAGTTAAAAATCGTTGTAATTTTCTGGCACGGGCAACTGTTTTTTTATCTTCCTCCGACAATTCGTCTAATCCCAATATAGCAATAATATCCTGTAAAGACTTATAAACCTGTAAGACTCGGACGACCTCTGTAGCAACCCGATAATGATCCGATCCGACAACCTCTGGTGTCAATATTCGGGATGAAGATTCCAATGGATCCACTGCGGGATAGAGCCCCTGTTCGGCGATTTGGCGTGACAAAACGGTTGTAGCATCTAGGTGACTAAATGTCGTTGCCGGTGCCGGATCAGTTAGGTCATCTGCCGGCACATAGACTGCCTGAACCGATGTAATAGATCCCCGATGAGTAGAAGTGATTCGTTCTTGTAATGTCCCCAGATCTGTGGCCAGTGTCGGTTGATATCCGACAGCAGACGGCATGCGCCCCAATAGTGATGAAACTTCTGCTCCGGCTTGTGTAAAGCGAAAGATGTTATCAATAAAAAGGAGGACATCTTGGGCTAAATGATCCCGAAAATATTCCGCTACCGTAAGCCCCGTTAAGGCTACGCGTGCTCGTGCCCCAGGGGCTTCGTTCATCTGACCAAAAACCAAAGCAGCCTTTGATTTTTTCCCTTTCAGATCTATAACACCCGATGCGATCATTTCCTGATAGAGGTCATTTCCTTCACGCGATCGCTCTCCTACCCCTGTAAAGACCGAATATCCTCCATGCAATTTTGCCACATTATTGATTAATTCCATAATGATTAAGGTTTTTCCCACTCCGGCTCCTCCAAACAGGCCGATTTTTCCCCCCTTCGGATAGGGACACAACAAATCAATAATCTTTATTCCTGTTTCCAAAATTTCGGTATTGGGCTTTTGTGCCGTAAATTCTGGTGCTTTTTGATGAATACTTTGATAGGAATCAGCCAGAATTTTTCCCCGATTATCTAATGGTTCACCGACCACATTCATAATGCGTCCCAATGTGCCTGTTCCTACCGGAACCTGAATCGGTCTGCCTGTATTAATGACAATTTGGCCACGCTTTAAGCCATCTGTATCATCCATAGCCAAACATCTGGCAACATGATCGGACAGTAATTGTTCTACTTCTAAAACGATTTTGATATTGCCATTTTCAACCTGACAAGCATCATACAGATTCGGCATATTTCCGGCCGGAAAGGACACATCAACAACCGAACCGTGAATTTGATAAATGGTTCCGATTTTTTCTTTTGTCATAGATTATTTCCTCCTGCTATTTCGGCGACATCTGTTGTAATTTTAGTTTGCCTTGTGCGCTTATATATTCGGTCCAGATGTTCTACCATATCTGTTGCGTTTCGGGTTGCATTATCCATTGCCATTAATCTGGCGGCATTATCGGACACTTCGGATTCCAATATAACCCGATACACATATGCCGTCAGATATTGTGGTAAAATAGATTCCAAAATACCGTTATCTGATGGTTCATAATCATAAACTTCCGGAGATCTTTTGCCACCACTTAAATCTGTTTTAAAAATTGCTCCTTCTAAGGATGAGAGCACCCCCACGCCACCAATAGCCTTTATAAACGAGCTTGTTTTTAAATCGCCTTTGCCTATTCTTTTCCTGTCCGTCAGGAAATCCCACGGATTTTCCCGCAAAAACACATTATTGGGAACAATTTGATCAATGACGGGTATTTGTGATATAATGGATTTAAATTGGTTATAGACCACCAAACATCTATCAAACCGATTTTGATAGAATGATTGAATAATATCCGCCGTTAGCCGTTCCGCATTTAAGTAAGCCCCCATACCCTTTGTTTTTGGGAACTTCATACGAATTAAGGTTATATCGGATTCTCCGCGTTTTAACATATCCCAACCGCGAGCCCCATAGGCCACTACCGTTATAATTTTGCCTTGTTGTTTCAAATACCTGATTAATTTTTGTGTTTGTTGCACCACTTGCAGTGCCGATGCACCCGATAGTCCTTCATCCGATGTCATCATCACAATTAAATAATGCCGATCCTGCCCGTTTCCGTTTAATAGTGTCGGCCATTTAACTTGATCTTTTTTGTTTTCCCATATTAAGGTTTCTTGCTTTAATTTCATGGACCGGATAAGCCTTCTTAGGACTCTGTTCATCTCATCGGCATAGGGAATTGTTTTTAAAAAGGCCGCATGTTTTTTTTTCAAGCGTGACACGGCTACCACTTTCATAGAGGCCGTCATTTGCTGCGTTGCGCGTACCGACTGCATCCGATCTTTGATTTTTTTAAGGGAACTCATGCACTGGCTTCCCGCGGTTGTTTGCTTTTGTGTTGAACAAAAGTTGCTATTTTTTCTTTATCGGGTAATATTCCATTATCTAATTGCGTAATTAGCTCTGGCGCATTCAATCGCACGTATTCCCAAAATTCTGCCAAAAAAGGAACAATGTCTTCGGTTGGCATAGAATCCAAATCCCCGTTCACAGCAACAAATAAAGAAAGTAATTCTTGTCCCAATCCCAATGGATGCAGTGGAGGTTGCTTCATAACTTCCGTTAATTTATTTCCACGATTTAGTAATCGTTTGGTTGTCTCATCTAAATCGGATGATAATTGCGCAAAATTCATAACTTCCCGATACTGTGACAATTCTAATTTCAACGACCCCGATAACTTTTTCATAGCCGGACTTTGTGCAGCAGAGCCGACACGACTGACCGACAAACCCACATTAACGGCGGGTCGGATACCCTGATGGAACAAATTGCTTTCCAAAAAAATTTGTCCATCCGTGATAGAAATAACATTTGTGGGGATATAGGCCGATACATCTCCTTCTTGTGTTTCCACAACGGGAATGGCGGTTAGGGATCCCCCTCCACTTTCTTGATTCATTTGGGCGGCGCGTTCCAACAATCGGGAATGCAGATAGAATACATCTCCCGGATAGGCTTCCCGTCCCGACGGTCGCTTTAACAACAAAGACATTTCCCGATATGCCACGGCATGCTTGGATAAATCGTCATAAAAGATTATAGCATGCATCCCCCGATCACGGAAATATTCACCAACAGCCGTTCCGGCATAGGGTGCCAAATACTGCATAACGGCACTATCGGATGCCGGTGCCGAAATAATAACCGTATAATCCATTGCCCCTTGTTTTTGCAATGTTTCCCAAACTTCCCTGACGGTAGATTGTTTTTGCCCGATTGCCACATAGATACAGAACAATTTATCCTGAAAGCGCATAGCTTGATCATTGTGCTTTTTTTGATTGATAATTGTATCTAGGATCAATGTTGTTTTTCCTGTTTGGCGATCCCCGATAATCAATTCTCGTTGTCCCCGTCCGATTGGGACCAAGGCATCAATAGCCTTAATGCCCGTTTGCACGGGTTGAGATACTTTATTCCGATCTACAATTTTTGGGGCATGCCGAAAGACAGGAGCTTTATCTAAATTATCCAGACTTTCCTTATCATCCAGCGGTTTGCCCAAGGGGTTTAATACCCGTCCCAAAACCCCCATACCGACCGGCATCATATTTACCTCTCCCGTGGCCAAAACGGCCTCTCCTTCTTGTATATGCTCAGCCTGCTCAAAGACGACCACATCAGCCGTTTCTGGATTCAAATTTAAGGCTAATCCCACGGCACCTGATTCGAATCGGACACACTCCCCTGACATCAAATTTTTCAATCCGCCCACTTTGGCAACACCGTCCGAAACGGATAGAACCGTTCCGACTTCTGTCAATCGCGCTTTGGGTGCAAAGAGATCAATTCTACTTTGAAAAAAGTCTGCCATTTTATCCAAATTGACCGTTTTTGTATCATATGTAGCCATATATTGTTGAAATTGTTCTAAATCCCCATGCCCCGATAAATCCAACAACTCCCCATTTATATTAATTCTGATTCCCCACAATAGTTCCGGATTTAGGCAAAAATCTGCCCGCACATTTTGCGATTGAAAGACCGCTTTGATTTTGCGGACGATTTTATCTTGTTGCCGCTTATTTAATGGATAAACACTTTCCACAACGGCAAACACATCTTTTTGTTTCGTTTCCTCAGCCATGGGCACCTCTTTTACTGTTTTAGCACAGCCTCATCCCTCTTGCAAGCATTTAGGCTTCGCCTTTACGATGAAGTCTGTCAACTCGCATAATGAACCGTTCTTACCGTCTGCGATAGATTGCCGTTTG
>JAXFZX010000129.1:0-19640 GCA_034184445.1 Pseudomonadota bacterium
TGTATGGGCTGATTGCAGACAGTATTGATATATCAGATGATCGCAGACAAGTGTCCTTTCATTTAAATCCTCAGGCAAAATTTTCGGACGGCTCCCCCATTACCGCCGATGATGTGTTATTTTCTTTTAATATCTTAAAAGAGCAAGGTGTCCCAATGTATCGTGCGTATTACCGAGATGTGGTATCGGTTAAAACACCGACAAAAGATAGGGTCGTTTTTGATCTGGCGGAGGGGACCAATCGGGAACTCCCTCTTATTTTGGGAGAATTACCAGTGCTATCAAAAGCATATTGGGAACAAAAAGATTTTACAAAAACTTCCTTGGAAATCCCTGTTTCCTCAGGGCCTTATATCATCAAAAAAATTGTGCCGAACAGGTCTATTACTTATATCCGAAATCCCAATTATTGGGGAACAAATTTGAATGTGAATCGGGGGACGAATAATTTTGATGAAATTCAATATGATATCTATCGTGATAGCACCGTAGCGGTTGAAGCGTTTAAAGCCGGATTATTGGATATCCGTCTGGAAAATGAAGCCAAAAAATGGCATGTACTGTCTCATTCGGAACCCGTTTTAAACGGCAAAATGAAAGCCAAAGTCTTTCCGCACGGCATGCCCGCCGGTATGCAAGGTTTCGTCTTTAATTTAAGGCGACCAAAATTTCAGGATATTCGGGTGCGGCAGGCACTGGCAACCGTTTTTGATTTTGATTGGACAAACCGTAGCCTTTTTTACAATTCCTATCGCCGAACGGCAAGTTTCTTTGAAAACTCATTTTTAAAAGCTCCCCCGCTGCCAGATGATGCAGAATTAGAACTATTGAAACCGTTTAGGAACCAATTGCCCGCAAGCGTTTTTCAGACACCCTATGCTCCGCCGGGAGAACAGGATAATCGTAGAGGCCGATTGGAAAAAGCCTTCACCTTATTGGAGCAAGCGGGATATTATGTTGATTTGCGTGGGAGATTAAGGAGTCACGATGGAAAACCGTTTGAATTTGAAATCTTATTGGACAGCGCATCTAGTCCCGTTTGGGAACGCGTGGTCTTGCCATATGTTGACAGATTAAAACATCTGGGAATTAAGGCGAATGTGCGCACCGTAGATACCATTCAATACAAAAACAGGCTTGATTCATACGATTATGACATGATCGTCACGGTATGGGGGCAATCCCTATCTCCGGGAAATGAACAGCGATATTTTTGGGGATCGGCTGCTGCGGATACCGTCGGCAGCTTGAATTACAGCGGTGTTAAAAATCCCGTCGTTGACTTTTTAATTGACCAAATTATCGGGGCAAAATCACAATCCGAACATGTGACGGCAGTGCATGCACTGGATCGGGTGTTGTTGCACTTGCATCTTGTTATTCCCCATTGGCACATCCCCGAAAGCCGATATCTGTATTGGGATAAATTCGGTATGCCGAATACGGTCCCGATGAAAGGTATGAATGTTTGGGATTGGTGGATTAAATAGCGAATGTTCTTGGGGCAAAATAAAACTTGATTTTTGGGCGGGATTAGAGTATAATCATGCCTAAACTTTATCATAAAACGGAGCGCATTATGACACAAATTGAAATGGAAAAATATTTTGAACCTAAAACAGCGGAAGAAAAATGGTATCGCCTATGGACGGAAAAGGGGTATTTTCATGCCGATAGAAAATCCGATAAAAAACCCTATACCATTATGATCCCACCCCCCAATATCACGGGAAAATTACATATCGGACATGCCCTTAATATGACGCTTCAAGATATTACTATTCGGATGAAACGAATGCAAGGATATAATGCATTGTGGCTGCCGGGGACGGATCATGCCAGTATCGCAACCGAAGCCAAAATTGTGGATATGCTTAAAAAAGAAGGCATCACCAAAGAAGATTTGGGACGGGACGGGTTTTTAAAACGCGCATGGGAATGGAAAGAAGAATATGGCGGAACCATCATTAAGCAATTGAAAAAATTGGGGTCCTCATGCGATTGGGATCGGGAAAGATTTACCTTGGATGAGGGATTGAGCAAAGCCGTTCAAAAAGTGTTTATTGATATGTATAACGAAGGCTTGATTTACCGTGGGGAGCGGTTGGTCAATTGGTGCCCGTGTTGTCATACCTCTATTTCCGATGCGGAAGTGGAATATGAAGAAGAACAAGGATCGCTATGGTATATTCGGTATGATGCACCGGATAAATCTTATTCGGTGGAAGTGGCAACAACGCGTCCCGAAACCATGTTAGGAGATACCGCTGTGGCCGTGAACCCAAAGGACGAACGGTTTGCCCACATGATCGGTAAAACCGTTGTTGTCCCGATCGTTAATCGGGAAATACCCGTTATTGCCGATCCATTTGTGGAAATGGAATTTGGAACAGGGGCGGTTAAAATTACACCGGCACATGATTTTAATGACTTCGCAGCCGGTAAAAAATTCGGTCTGGAAATCATTAAGGTGATTGATGAAGACGGAAAAATGTTGCCGCTAGTCCCAAAATATGCGGGGCAGGATATCCTGACTGCCAGAGCCGGTATCGTAGATGAATTAAAAGAATTGGGGAATTTAACGAAAATTGAACCCTATATGCATAAAGTCGGCAAATGTTATCGGTGCCATAATACGGTGGAACCTTTGGTATCTAAACAGTGGTTTGTGAAAATGGAAACCTTGGCAAAACCCGCAATAGAGGTGGTTAAAAACAAAGAAATCACGATTATCCCTGAACGCGATGAAAAAGTCTATTGTCACTGGATGGAAAATATTCAGGATTGGTGTATTTCGCGGCAACTGTGGTGGGGACACCGGATCCCGGCCTATTATTGCACAAAATGCGGGGCCGTTCATGTCGGCACGGAAATGCCAACACAGATATGCTCGTGCGGAAATAAGACATGGGTGCAAGATGAAGATACCTTGGATACTTGGTTTAGCTCTGCCCTGTGGCCGTTTTCAACATTAGGATGGCCGGAAAAAACGGAAGATCTGGCCTATTTCTATCCGACAAGCACATTGATAACGGGGCGGGATATTATCTTTTTCTGGGTGGCGAGAATGATATTTTCGGCCCTAAAACAAACGGGAAAAGTGCCGTTTAAAACCGTGGCTATGCATGGGCTTGTGCGAGACGCTCTCGGACGAAAAATGTCCAAAAGTTTGAATAACGGTGTGGATCCATTAGAAGTCATTTCCGAATTTGGGGCAGATGCTTTGCGGTTCTCATTAGTGCAAGGACTTAATTTGGAAACAGATATTAAGTATTCCAAAGATAAGTTGACGGTCGCAAAAGCCTTTATCAATAAATTGTGGAATTCAGCTAAATTTGTGTTTGGGGCAATTGCGGATGTTGATTTTAAATCTTGTGATTCATCTCAATTGCAACCCGAAGACAAATGGATGATTACCAAATTAAACGATATTATCCGTGATGTGACGGCCGAATTGGAAAAGTTTGAATATGGGTTGGCTTTACAAAAACTGTATGACTTTTTCTGGAACGATTTTTGCAGCACCTATATTGAAATGGTTAAACCCCGCTTAATGGATGAGGGTGTGCCGACTAAAACCGCTGCGGCCAATACGCTGTATCGCGTCATGAAAACTGTTTTGCAGTTATTACATCCGTTCTTACCGTTTGTGACGGAAGAACTGTATGATAAATTATCGGACGGGCATGACAAACCGTTGATTGTTTCGGATTGGCCGGTGGCGGACGGGCAACAATATCCGGCGGATTTTGAAAATATTGAACTGTTGAAATATTTTATCACCAGTATCCGGAATGTGCGGGTGAATATGAATATTCAACCCAATCGTAAAACAGCTCTTATTTTTGTGACAACAGAAAAAGCAGACTTTTTACGCACGGCCGAACCAATCTTGAAAAAGTTGGCTTTTGCCAAAGAGGTTGTTATTCAAAGCACAAAAGAAGGCATTCCCATGAATGCCATCACGGTGGAATCATTGGTAGCAGCGGTCTATATCCCGTTTGAAGATTTGGTTGATGTGACGGCAGAAGTAGAACGGTTAAATGCGGAAAAAGCCAAATATCAGGAAATGATCGCGCGCGTGGAGCGGCAACTGGCCAATGAACAATTTGTGTCCAAAGCACCCACAGAGAAAGTAGAAGAACAACGGCAAAAATTGGCCGATTATCAAAAATTATTGGGAGCAACCGAAGAACGGTTGGCTACCCTTCAAAAGCAGTAGAGGTCTAAATGAGTGCGAACGATTGTGAAAAAACATTTAAAAAAGTAAGTGCACGGTGCACCTTGCTTGCTTTGGGAATATTGGCAGGTTTAGTGGCCGTATCGTCGGTTGGGGGATACCTTAAATACAAAAGATATCAAGAAGAACGCGATCAGGCCGATCAAGATGAACGGGTTGACATGACATTGATTGATCATCAAAAGGGGGTGGCACCCAGGGCTTGTGTTGGCGTTATGTTTTTCAGCAAAACCGGTCAAACCAATCAGACAGATGCCGTTATGCACTATGCAACATGTGATTTAAATGTTGTGGAAAAATTAAGGCATCTCAAATTGGGGGAAAAGAAAAAAGTGGCCGAATGGAAAGGTCTTGTCACAGATAAGCATATGAAAACTTATTCTTGGACAGAAATAGAAAGATAAAGGAGGAGTAATGGATCGGGCAGAATATAAACGCTGGCGGCGGATAAGAGCAAAAATCGTATCATGGATGGCTTTTGGCGGT
Organism: Pseudomonadota bacterium; assembly: GCA_034184445.1. GTDB lineage: Bacteria > Pseudomonadota > Alphaproteobacteria > CAAHEQ01 > UBA3637 > CALXZG01. The sequence goes on from JAXFZX010000129.1 coordinate 4,727, forward strand.
GTAATGGCTATCTTGGGGGGGGTAGCTTATACCACCGTTAAAAGTGCAGCAGAAGGTGGACGCAAAAACAAAGAACAATCCAAAATAGATCAGGAAAGAGTGGCGACCTTGATTGACAAAAAAGAAGGGGTGGTGGGCAAAGCGTCCTATGCGACAATATTCTTTTTAGATACGGATGCTCAAACAAATACAGCCGAAATTGTTGCCCAAGCAGTTGCCCATGATGCGAAATGTATAGAAGCTCTTCGCACTACGGCCGTTGGAACGACAAAAAAAGTATCCGAATGGAAAAGCTTATTTATCAAAAAAAACGAACAAATATTTACACAAGAATCATATTGGCATGAATTAGGCAGGTAAAAATGCAGGAAAAAATAAATGAATTAAGGCCGGAATTATTGACGGCAATTGAAAAAGCAGACACTGTTGTGGCGTTGGAAGCCGTGCGGGTGCAGGCTTTGGGAAAAAATGGACAAATTACGGGATTGATGAAAACTTTGGGCGGATTATCGCCGGAAGAACGCAAATCCGCCGGACAGGTATTGAATGTCTTTAAAAATGAAATAGCAACGGCGTTGGATCAGAAAAAAGAAATCTTAGAAACCAAAGCCCTGAATGAAAAGTTGCAAAGCGAAAGTGTTGATGTGACGCTTCCGGCACGGCCGGAACTTAATCAGGGACGCATTCATCCGATTGCACAAGTGATTGAAGAAACCCTGACCATCTTTGCCCAAATGGGATTTGATCTAGCGGAAGGGCCGGATATTGAAGATGATTGGCATAATTTTGAAGCCCTGAATATGCCGGCAGCACACCCCGCACGGCAAATGCAGGCGACCTTCTTTTTCCCGAACGGAAGCTTATTAAGAACCCAAACTTCGGGGGTTCAAATCCGAACAATGGAAGCCAAAAAACCGCCAATTAAAATTGTATGTCCGGGGCGGACCTATCGGCGGGACTATGATGCAACGCATACCCCGATGTTTCATCAAATTGAAGGATTGGTTATTGATGACAAAACTAATTTGGCAAACCTTAAATCCGTGTTGGTGGAATTTTTTAAACTCTTCTTTGAAACAGATGATGTTGCGGTGCGGTTCAGGCCAAGTTATTTCCCGTTTACGGAGCCGTCCTATGAAATGGATCTGGGAGGCGTGATGGCACGCAATATCGGAAAAGAGTGGATAGAACTTTTGGGATGTGGTGTGGTTGATCCGCGCGTCCTTAAAAATTGTGGTATTGATCCCCAAAAATATCAAGGCTTTGCCTTTGGTATCGGGTTAGATCGGTTGGCAATGATGAAATACGGAATGAAAGATTTGCGTCCCATGTTTGAGGCCGATATGAAATGGATTAAGCACTATGGGTTCTTGCCGTTGGATGTGCCGACTGTCACCAGCGGGTTATCTTTGAACGGAGGCAGAAAATGAAATTCAGTTTAACAACTTTAAAGCAATACTTGAATACCAATGCAACGGCAACAGAATTAGCCGATAAAATGACAATGCTGGGGTTGGAAGTGGAAGAAGTGCAGGATTTAAGTGCCAGCTTAAAAGGCTATATTGTGGGGGAAATCCGTGTCGTAGAACAGCATCCTAACGCCGATAAATTACATGTCTTGCGTGTCTTTAACGGAAAAGAAGATGTGCAAATCGTTTGTGGTGCACCGAATGTCCGTGTAGGGATGAAATCTATATTGGCTCAGCCCGGATGCTATGTCCTAAAATTCAACGAAACAATTGAAATTAGTAAATTGCGTGGGGTTGAATCCAGAGGAATGATGTGTGCCGAAGACGAATTGGGAATCGGTGATGATCATGAAGGTATCATTGATTTAAATACGGATCTGCCGGCCGGAACACCGGCGGCAGAAGCCCTAAATGCTGATATTATCTTTGATGTTAATGTGACCCCGAACAGACCCGATTGCTTGGGTGTTAAAGGAATTGCTCGCGATTTGTCGGCTACGGGAATCGGAACTTTGACAGAAACTCCGGTTGCCACAGTGGCAGGCAAGTTTGATTCGCCCGTCACGGTAGAAATTCAAGATAAAGCCTGTCCGATTTATACAGGCAGATTCATCAAAAATGTTAAAAATGGGGAAAGTCCCGATTGGATGAAGCGAGCCTTAATTGCCGCAGGGCTGAGGCCGATTTCGGCTTTAGTGGATATCACAAATTACCTGAATATTGCGGAATGTCGGCCGCTTCATGTCTTTGATGCGGATAAATTGTCTGGTAAGATTATTGTTCGGCCGGCAAAAGAAAATGAAAAATTAATGGCACTAGATGATCGGGAATATACTCTATCTCCTGAAATTTGCGTTGTGGCAGATGAACGCGCGGCGCAAAGTATTGCTGGTGTTATGGGAGGGGTGGATACGGCCGTATCGCGGGAAACCAAAAATGTGTTTTTGGAAAGTGCCTATTTTGAACCGGTGGCTATCGCCAAAGCCGGCGTTTTAACTAATGCCGTTTCCGATTCCAGAAGCCGCTTTGAACGCGGGGTTGATCCATTAAGCACTATTCCCGATAACGAACGGGCAACGCAAATGATTTTGGATTTATGTGGAGGGGAGGCCTCAAACATTGTCATAGCGGGAAAAGAACCCGATTGCACACGCGTGATAGATTTTGATTTTCATGAAGTGAAGCGTTTGACGGGACTTGAAATACCCCAAGAAAAAATGGTGGAGATTTTAAATCGTCTTGGTTTTGGTGTCAGTGGCACGCAAATCACGGTGCCGTCATGGCGGATTCATGATGTTTCTTTATCGGCGGATTTGGTGGAGGAAATTGTGCGCATTTATGGCTTGGATGAGTTGCCGGATGCACCGATGCGGGCAGAAACTCTGCCGATTGGAACACTTTTACCGAAACAGAAAAAAGAAGTGGCTGTGCGGCGGGCTTTGGCATCAAGAGGGCTGTGTCAGGCAATTACCTGGTCGTTTATGGATTCACGCCTTGCAAAGTACTTTGGCAGCCATGGAGTTAAGTTGGCAAACCCAATCGCATCGGATTTAGATGAAATGAGGCCAAGTTTGATCCCTAACCTGTTGTCGGCGGTAAAACGCAATCAGGATCATGGCACGCAAGATGTCCAATTATTTGAAGTGGGACCCGAATTCTACTCGGATAAGCCGGGGGAACAAAGGCTTGTTGCTTGCGGTGTGCGCGCCGGAAACTTTACCCCGAAACATTGGCTTTCGGTCGGGCGGACGGTAGATGTCTTTGATGCCAAAGCAGATGCGTTGGCGGCATTGGCAAGTGTAGATGCACCGCAAAATACACAAATTTTGAAAAACGCACCGAGTTGGTATCATCCGGGGCGGTCAGGCAGTATTCAACTCGGTAAAAACATTTTGGCCGTATTTGGTGAAATTCATCCGGCTATTTTGAAGGTTTTTGATATCAAAACACCCGTATGTGCTTTTGAACTCTATCTAGATGCGGTGCCAACCGGTAAAGCCAAAGGAAAATTGCAAAAAGAATTAAAGGCTTCTAATTTGATGCCTTTGACACGTGATTTTGCCTTTGTTATGGACGAAAATGTGGAAGCGGTTAAGGTTATTTCAACTATCCAAAATGTGAGCAAAGAATTGATTACGGAAGTATCGGTCTTTGATGTGTATCAGGGTGAACACTTGCCGGAAGGAAAAAAATCATTGGCAATAAAGGTGACAATTCAACCGCAGGATAAAACCTTAACGGATGCGGATATTGAAGCGTTGTCAGCACAAATTATAAATTTTGTGGCAAAAAATACCGGTGCGGTGTTGCGGGCGTAATCGGGGCAATGTTATTGGGGAATATTAACCGTTGTCATCGGGAGCACCTATCAGATACGCGCGTATCAGTTCTTCCGAAAAGGAGCGAAAATCGGATATTTTGCGGCTCATTTCTTTAATGGGGTCGGAACGGATAAAACGCGGGGGAAATAAGTCCTGTAAATCGCATCCAAGAGCGTATGCTATTTGAGAAAGCAATCCGGCCGAAAGTGGGCAAAGAGCCTGTTCGGATTGTTTCAGCTTTTGGGGAGGAATATTCAAATATCGCGCCATTTTGGACACGGATATTTTTTGTTCTTTCCTGAGTTGTCGGATTTTTCGGGCAACAAATAAGTCAACATTATCGGGTATCCAATTAGGCAACTTGACCTCCATAAAAAAATCGCCTTGACGAGAGGCGGTTGGAAGCTCAAAAGCTACTAGCAAATAGCATTGCATATTCGGTCAAAAGACTTTATTTTGCAATCTTCCAACCGTTTGGGTTGGAGTTATTATTTTTGCTAGGAGGCTTTTGAGTCCTCAAAGTCAGGTGTCGCCTGACTTCAAGGCCATACTATCAGAAAAAAGAGGGCTTGTAAAGAGAAAAATGGGTGTGCGGGGAAATAAGGCTTTATGATGTGATGTTTGATGAACCTAGGCCTGAACGAGGATCAACAGGGGGGGGGCTTTAAAAATTCCGGCTTGGGGGCCGGAATGATAACGGGGGTGATGAGGGGAAAAATCCAGCCTATAAATGATCTATGCCAAGCGGTTCGCCACCCAAAATGTGGGCATGCAGGTGAGGAACTTCCTGACCGGAATCCTTACCGGTGTTAAATACAATCCGATAACCGGTTTGAGTGAGTCCCAAAATATCGGCAACCCTTAATACCGCACGGGAATAGCCTGCAATCTCATCATCCGTTGAGTGATTGACAAAGTCGTTATAGTCGCGATACATACCCTTGGATATGACAAGAGCATGCACCTTGGCCTTAGGATTGATGTCATAGAAAGAAAGAGCATAGTCGTCTTCATAAATCTTTTGACACGGAATTTCGCCCCGTAAAATCTTGGCAAAAACATTGTCGGCATTATATTCCATTTGTATTTCTCCATAAAAAAGGTTGCGATTTTGAAAATCTTTTGCTAGAATAGACCCGATTTTAAAAAACTGCAACGAAAAAATAAAAAATGATGAAAATTTTATATGTGATTGCTTTGATTTTATGTATGGGTATCAAAATGGCTTGGGCCGATCTATATCGGGTTGAAGGCATTCCCATTAGTGCGGAGTTGAATACCGTTAAAGAAGCCAGAACAATGGCTATTGAAAACGGTGAAATAGACGCTTTTTGGGCACTGATGAAAAAAATGGTGAACGAAGAATACCTGCAACAGGTGCCTATGCCCCCAGAAGGCGAAATCCCTGCTTGGGTGCAGACGGTATCCTTATCTAACGAAAAACATACAAATACAAAATATATGGCTGATTTAAGTGTGCTGTTTGATGAAACAAAAATTCAGGCATTTTTAACGCAAAATAGTATTCCCTTCCTGACAAAAGATATGCCAAACATGGTTATAGTGCCGATTCTTTATGGCAAAGAAAATGAAGAGATGGTGGAAAACCCTATGCAGGCCTATCTAACAGAAAATCCGATAAAAAATGAATTATGGAACGCATCGGTGATAATGGGAGATCTGGAAGAAATTGCCTTAATTCACAATGCTGTCCAAGAAAATGATTTTTCGCAAATGAGTGGGTTGGCGGATAAATATGGAGCTTCCTCCGTGATGATTGTGCAGGTAAAACAAAATGGACCCTATGTGGTGGCAGATGTGTCGTATGTGCCACCGCAACCAATATTAGATAATCGGGTAGAAATGATCGTCAAAAACGGGCAAATCCAATCTGCCGTGCCGAATTTATGGCATAAAATTGTCCAGATGCAGGAGCAAAAATGGCGGGAAGCCAAAACACAAAATTTTGAAGGAACAATATCATTTTGGGTGCAAGTCCCTATTCGGACTCTACGAGAATGGACAAGCCTTTACAGCAAATTAAAACAAGCGGATTTCCTTGATTCGCTGGCTGTGCGGGGATTTAGACCGAATGAAGTATGGGTGACTTTTGCCTATCGGGGAAGTTCGTCAGATCTGAATCGTCAATTAAGGCCATTGGGATTGGAATTAAATGTCGGCGATCAAAATGGCGTATGGCAATTGGTGCCCAAAAGGGGAATTTGAAATGAAAAATTATTTGAATAAAACAAATGTAATCTTGGGATTGGTGGCTGTGGCCTTGATTTGGTTTATCGGGGCAGTCAAGGCAATTTTAATGCCATTTATCCTTGCTTTTGTATTGGCGTATATTTTGCATCCGATCGTGGAAAAATTGGTGAGTAAAAAATGGGGACGCGGAGTGGCAACGGGCCTTGTGGTAGGGGGATTTTGCCTGTGTGTCGTGGCTATTGCTTTGATATTGGTGCCGCTGTTGCAATCGCAAACCGTTGACTTTATAAAGAGAATACCAAAATTTTCAGAAGGTGTTTGGGAACGCGTGAAGTCTTTGCTTGCCTATACGAAAGACACTATAACGCAAGAGCAATTATCCGAAATTTATGCGTCCGTCAGTGGAACCGTGACACGCGTTTTAACCGCTATCGGGGTAAGCGTCAGCCATATCCTATCCAGCGGGGTGGCGTTGTTTAACATTGTGGCACTTATCTTAATTACGCCGGTGGTGTTGTTCTATGTCCTGAGGGATTGGGGGGTTATTCAACAACAAATAGGGGGGCTTATGCCGAAACATAAAGAAAAAGAAATTTTATCCTTATGGGGGGAAATTGATAAAACTTTATCGGGATTTATTCGGGGGCAAACCTTGGTCTGCTTATCGTTGGCGATATTCTATGCCATGGGATTGTTCTTGGTGGGATTGGATTATGGTGTGTTGGTTGGTCTTTTGGCCGGTATTTTATCCTTTATTCCCTACTTTGGATTTGGAACGGGTCTTGTTTTAAGTCTATTTCTAGGATTCATGCAAGGTTTGTCATGGGGAGGATGGACGGGGCTTGCCATCGTATTTGTGTTGGGGCAGATTTTGGAAGGATATGTCCTAACGCCTAAATTAGTCGGTAATCGGGTCGGATTACACCCTGTGTGGGTGATGTTTGCCCTATTGGCGGGGGGAGTCTTAGGCGGGTTTATCGGAATCTTGATTGCCGTGCCGGTGGCTGCCGTTGTGGGCGTTTTGTTAAGGCATGGTCTTAAATGGTATCGGGAAACGGAATTCTATCGGGGTAGAAAAAAAATATGACCGACTTTGTCCAATTGCCGTTGATGCTATCTTACAGAAAAGACCTAGAACGCGGGGATTTTGTGGTAGCACCGTGCAATCGGGAAGCCGTATCGTGGATTGATAAATGGCCAAATTGGCCGGTCCCTTGTGTCCTCATTTATGGTGAAAAAGGATCGGGGAAAACACATTTGGCCAGCATCTTTTCCGAATACCGAATTGAAGCAGAAAGCTTGACGGATCAGTTTATGCCCTATTTCCAAAAAAAAATTGTTGTGGAAAATGTAGAAAATGTGGCAAGTGAAGAGGCTTTGTTTCACTTAATAAACTTTATGCGGGATTTGGGCGGATATTTGTTATTGACGGCGCGACAGGTTCCGAATTTTCAATTGACAGACCTGAAAACACGCATCCAAGCTATCCCAAAGGCCGCCATCGGGCTGCCAGATGAGGCTTTCATCAAACAGGTTTTAGTGCAAATTTTTTCAGATCGTCAAATTGTTGTGGATGACGCTGTTTTGGATTATGCAGTGATGCATATGCCCCGATCCTTTAAGGCTGTGCAGGACTTAATCCAAACAGCAGATGCTTTATCGCTTGCGCAAGGACGCAAAATTACCATACCGGTGATAAAAGAAACTTTGATCAAAATAGGAGAGGTCAATGCAATTGAAAAAAACAATTAAATCCGGAGTATTATTAATATTGGGAGGGGGGCTGACCTTAGCCTACGGATCGTATGACACAAAAGATGAATCCTTAAATACCGTAGGTGGGACGATTAATAACTTGGCCGGACAGGCAGGGGCCTATATCGCCGATATCGGCATACAGAGTGTGGGGTATATGATCTGGATTGTCATTGGAGCATTGCTATGTGGAGGAATTGGTCTATGGTTTGGAAAAAAAATTAAAGGAAGGCTATTGTTATCTCTGCCAACAATGGTTATAGGGTGCGGATTATTTCCCGAACAAGGAGGGCTTGTCGGCAAGTGGATGAAGGAAGTTCCCTATATCCATGAATGGTGGATGCGGGGAATTTTAGCAATTCTGTTTATTGGTGCAATTATCTATGTGGAAATGGTGCCGGTGAAAAAGATATGTCACATAGTCTTAATCGGATGTCGGGCCGGCATGAAAGGTATAGAATTATTCTTAAAATGGATATGGAAGTTATCCCCAAAAAAACGCGGTTTCATTTTATTAAGCCTTTTTTTCGGAACGGTATGGCTATCCGTTGCGGAATATGTCGGCGGATTATCCCGCGGAGTGGCGCATATCCAAAGTCCCCTGTTAAAACAATTAGCCCTATATTTGTTTGAGGGATACCCCTATTTGATCTTGGGAGCTTTTATCCTATTATTGGTGCCGATGGCTATGCCCAATGTGCATTGGAATTTTAAACCAATGGCGCATAAATGGGCAGAGTGGATTAAAACAATGCATCGGGCGGAAAAAGTGGTTGAACCTTTAAAAAAAATCAAAAAAACAAAGAAAAAAGAAATACCCCAAAAAGTGGAACCTGCTTTGGAAAATACCAATACTTATCAATTGCCGACTGTGGATTTATTGAACCCAGCAAAAACCACAGGGGCCACGATTACCAAAGACGCTATGGCACAAATTTCAAAGGGGTTGGAAGGTGTGTTGGCGCAGTTCGGTATCAGCGGGCGCATTGTGGGGGCTAATCCGGGGCCGGTGGTGACCTTGTATGAATTTGAACCGGCATCGGGGGTAAAAACTTCACGCGTTATCGCCCTTTCGGACGATATCGCACGGGAGATGCGGGCTTTGTCCGTTCGAATCGCTGTCGTGCCGGGGTCTAATGTGATCGGAATTGAAATGCCGAACCCGAAACGGGATACCGTCTATATCCGCGAATTGGTGGAATCTCCGAAATTTAAAGCCAATACGGGGGCTTTACCTATGATCTTGGGTAAAAATATCGGGGGGGAACCGACCTATGCAGATTTGGCAAAAATGCCCCACTTATTGGTAGCGGGAACGACGGGGTCCGGTAAATCAGTGGCGATTAACACCATGATTTTATCATTGTTATATCGTTTTACACCGGCGGAATGTCGGCTGATTTTGGTGGATCCGAAAATGGTGGAATTGTCGGTCTATAACAACATTCCGCATTTGTTAACGCCCGTTGTGACAGATGCACCGAAGGCGGTGGTGGCCCTGAAATGGGCGGTGCGCGAAATGGAAGATAGGTATCGTGCTATGAGTCAGTTGGGTGTGCGCAATATTGACGGCTATAATCAAAAATTATTACAGGCCGCGCGTGAAGGACGTGTCTTAACCCGCCGTGTGCAGACGGGGTTTGATCCGACAACCGGAAAGCCGATCATTGAGGAACAACCCTTTGATTTAACGCCAATCCCCTATATCGTGATGATTGTGGATGAAATGTCGGATTTGATGGGGCAGTGCGGTAAAGAAGCCGAACCGCCGATCCTGCGCTTGGCGCAAATGGCACGGGCGGTGGGTATTCACTTGATTTTAGCGACCCAGCGGCCGAGTGTGGATGTGATTACAGGCCTTATAAAGGCAAACTTCCCGACGAGAATCTCTTTCCAAGTGACGAACAAAATTGACAGCCGAACCATTTTAGATGAACAGGGAGCCGAACAATTATTGGGCCGCGGGGATATGCTCTATCGGCCGGCGGGGAGTAAGCCTCTACGTCTGCATGGGCCGTTTGTCAGTGATGAGGAAGTGGAACGTGTGGTGACTTTCTGGCGCGGGCAAGGAGAACCGCAATATGTAGATGCCGTCATTACCGAGCCGGAAGAAGATACTGCGATGGGCGGGGGGGCACCGATTGATGTCGGTGACGGTGGAAATTTATATGATAAAGCCGTTGCAATCGTCTTGCGGGATAAAAAAGTATCTACCAGTTATATCCAAAGGCAGTTAAGAATAGGTTATAATAGGGCGGCGGACTTGATTGATAAAATGGAAGCGGAAGGTGTGATTTCCAAGCCTAATATCGCGGGCAAACGGGAAATTTTGGTCCCGACAGATAATGCATAAGGAGGAAAAATGAAAAAATGGATTTTTTTATTGTTTTTGCTTTGGAGTTGTGGAGCTGCTGCCATTGTGGACAAAAAAATTGATACGCCCGAAAACAGAAAAATTTTAACGGCGGTGGAAAAAGCCTATAACAAAATCAAAACAATTAAAGCCAATTTTGCCCAATTTAATTCCAAAGTGAAAGATGATTTACAAACAGGGACGCTTTATATGGCGCGGCCGGGGAAAATGAGGCTGGTCTATGAAAAGGGATCACCGCTTGAATTTTATGCCGTGAATGGATATCTGATTTATCACGATAAAGAGGCAAAAGAAGTGAGTGCCTTTGAACTCAAGCAAACACCGGTAGAGTTGATCTTGAAAGAAAAACTTCTTTTTGACGATCCGGCTTTTGTGGTGACGGATGTCAAAGATGAATTGGATGAATATTATGTGACAGCGCACAAAAAAGATGCCAAAGAGTTGGGCAGTTTGACAATCGTGATAGACAAAGACAACCTGACATTGAAGCAGTGGGAGGTCATTGATATGCAAGATGTCAAATCAACGGTTTCACTTTTTGATACAAAAGTCAATATTCCGGTTGACAAATCACTCTTTATGTTCCAAAATCCCTATCAGAAGGAGAAAACAAAATGAAAAATACATTGTGTCTGTTGGCCGTATGTGGCGTTAGTTTAAGTGCTTGGGCAGCACCTGCCGGATACCAGGAAGGATGCCAATACACCCAGTTGCAAAATATGATCCGTGATGCCAAAAATCATGAACAAATCTTTGAATTTATCAAAGGTGGGGTATCCATGGATGATAAAGGCATTACATGTGGAGGCAGTTTATTGCAATTGGCTATTCGGCGCGGAAATCCAAGTATCGTAAATGGAATCTTGACTCAAGACAAAACCAGAGCCAACAAATTGGTTTCTATGGCCGGTTTTGATTTTCAAGGCGTGCCAGCGCAAATTCCGGCGATTTTGTTCGCAGCCCTTTATGCCCCGAATGAAACAACATTTAAGGTTATGATGAATGCCGGTGGAAACATCGGTTTACGGGATATGGTGGGACACGATATTTTATGGTATTTGGATAAAAATCCTGTCTTACGCCGGACGGCAACGGAAGATTCCGTCAGGCAAGCCCTTCAAACGCGTATCCTAGAACAAGGACGGCGCGAATTGCTACAAAAGAAAGGATCTCAGGTTATTCAGGAAAAGTTAGAGGCCGTTCCCGATAACACCCCGAAGCAATTAGCAGAACCCGATTTAGAGGAAAGCACTTTGGCTATTCCGGATGAACCGGAACCAATACATACCCCATAGGTGTGCTTTGGAGTAAAGAATCCGCCATACCGCCTATTTTCTGGCGCAGGGTATAAATGTGGCTTTCCAATGTATGGGTTTCCGTATCGGGACTATAATTCCAGACTTGTTTTAAAAGAGCCTCTTTAGAGAGTGCATTCGGGTAAGCCGATGCCAGTGCCGATAATAAATCGTTCTCTTTTTCTGTAAGTAAAATAAGGGCTCCATTTGCTTTGTTCATCAAAGACCGATCGCCGGCACGGAAAATAAAATCGGCATTTTCAAAGGTAATGCGTTGAGTTAAGCGATTAAGAACAGATTGCAAATCATGCACCAAATCTATGGGATGAACAGGTGTTTTGATCTGGTAAAAAGAGCCTGTGATAGTGTGTCCCAATGTAATAACGGGGGTATTCCCCAATCCGTCAGGCAGGGAATCCTCGGCCACCAATACGGCATCATAGTGGTGGTCGGGAGTATAAACCTCTACCATAAGGGAAGATAAAACCTCCAATAAAGTATCCCGACACAGATTATTTTTGACAATCAGTCCAATCATGTATTGCCTTTTTTTAAAAGATGTTATAAAATCTAGCCCTATCGATTCGCAAAGGGAATAGAGCATGTTGATTAAACTATACCGCATTTTTACCGTTTTGGCAACGCCTTTTATTCTGATTTTACTTTTTATACGGCGGCGGCGCGGAAAAGAAGATGCCCTTAGGTGGCGGGAACGGTTGGGAAAACAATTACCTCAGCGACCCAACGGACGCTTAATTTGGATGCATGGTGCCAGCGTGGGGGAATGTCTGTCTATGCAACCGTTGATCCATCGGTTGCTGGAAAAAAATCCGAACCTTTATATTATGGTGACTTCGGGAACCGTCACATCGGCAGAATTGATGAAAAAACGATTACCAAACCATGCCTTTCATGTCTATGTGCCGGTGGATATGCCAAGGGCTGTGCGCCGGTTTATAGCTCACTTTAAACCCGATGCGGTTCTGTGGTTTGAATCCGAATTTTGGCCAAATGCCCTGAGTGAAATTCATCGGGAAAAGATACCCTTAGTGCTATTAAACGGACGCATTTCGGACAGGTCTTTCAGGCGGTGGCAAAAAGCCTTATGTATGATAAAGCCAATATTGGGGCTCTTCACTTTTGTGTTCGGGCAAACAGAAGAAGATGCCCGAAGGCTTCGGGTATTGGGAGCACCAGATGCCGTGTGTGTAGGCAACATTAAATGTGCAGCACCGCCGGCTCCTTTTCATGCGGATGAGTTGAAAAAATTATCTGAGGCTATCGGTCAACGCCCTTGTTGGGTGGGAGGAAGCACGCATCCCGATGAAGAATCCCAAATGGCAGATATTCATCAAGCCCTATTGGCGGAGTTCCCTAATTTGTTGACAATATCGGCTCCGCGCCATCCGGAACGACGGGCAGAAGTAAAAGCTGCCTTTGAAAAACGGGGGCTTGCGGTTGCGGTTCGATCACAAAAAGAACCAATTACCGAGCAGGTTCAGGTGTATCTGGCAGATACTTTGGGCGAAATGGGGTTAATTTATCGGTTGGCTCCGATTGTGTTTGTGGGAGGGTCACTCATTCCATTCGGTGGGCAAAATATGTTGGAACCGATGCGTTTAAAACGCGTGGTGATGATTGGACCATACGCCTTTAATTTTAGGGCAATCGTGGCTTCGGGGCAAGAAAAAGGAGCTTTGTTGGAAGTGGCTGATAAAGAGGCGTTGAAAAACAAACTGGCCTTTTACTTAACACATCCGGATAAAGCCAAAATGTTGGCCGAAAAAGCCGAAGCATTGGCGTGTTCGGAAATGGCTGTCTTGGATCGGGTCTATGATGTGTTGGAATCAAGAGGGATCGTATGAAAGCACCGAAATTTTGGTATTATCAAAAATCCGTTTTGGGTAAAATGTTAAACCCGTTGGGGCGCATCTATGGATGGTCGGTCGCCCGCCGATTTAAACGCGTAAAACCCTATCAGGCGGGAGTCCCAGTCATTTGTGTGGGTAATCTATCCGTTGGCGGAACGGGTAAAACACCGGTGGCATTGGCTATCGGAAAAATGATGCAAGAAATGAATATCCCCTTCTTTTTCCTAAATCATGGGTATAAAAGTAAGAAAAAAACGATCATCGTTGATACCATAAAAATGTCCGCTCTGGAAGTGGGAGATGAGGCTATGCTATTGGCAATGGAGGCTCCAACCGTCGTGGATAATCATCGGGCACGCGGAGCGCAGTTGGCCGAACGGTCAGGGGCAAAGGCCATTATTATGGATGATGGATTTCAAAACCCAAGTCTAATAAAAACATTGTCTTTGGTCGTGGTGGATGGCAAAACGGGATTTGGAAACGGGCGACTGATACCGGCAGGCCCCTTACGTGAAAGTGTGTCACGCGGATTGTTGCGGGCAGATGCCGTCATTATATCTGGGCAAGATGAGGCGCGTGTGACAGATATTATTCGGGAACAAGCACCGGATATGCCGATTTTTACCGGTCATTTTGAACCAGATGAAAAAGTTATTCAAAAATGGCGGGGGAAAAAAGTGATGGCTTTCGCAGGAATCGGGCGACCGGAAAAATTCTTTGAAATGTTGAAACTATATGGGGTGTCTGTTGTTAAAACAGCCGTATTCCCAGATCATTATGACTATACACAGTTTGATCTGGACAACTTAATCAGCGAAGCAGGACAATTACCATTGATGACAACAACAAAAGATTTTGTTAAAGTACCACAAAATATGAAAGCAAAAATTGTGCCGGTGGCGGGGCAATTTATCTTTGACAATCCGGCGGAACTGCAATCTTTATTGAAAGGAATATTAGTGCCATGAAATCCGAAGAAGGCATTCGTCAATCTCGCCGAAAGTGGTATCAATGGCTGTTAACAGATCCGTTGGTAGCATTGGTGGCGGTGTTGTTTTGGGGGATCTTTAAAATTCTACCGGTCCAAGCAGCATCAAAGTTGGGAGCTGTCTTGGGGGCTTGTGTGGGCAAAATCATGTGCCGCAGAAACCATATTGGGCGGGTGAACTTAAAAATTGCGTTTCCGGATAAATCAGAAGCAGAACGCAATCAAATCTTAAAAAAGATGTGGCAACATTGGGGACGGTTCTATGCCGAAATGCCTCATGCAAAACAATTACTGAAAACAGCGAAAATAATAGGGATTGAAAACTTAAAAAAAATGGATAAAGAGGGCAAAGGCGGATTTGTGTGCTCGGCGCATCTGGGAAATTGGGAATTAGCGGTATCGGCACCACTATTTGGTCAATTCTATTTAAATCCCGTTTATCGGCGCGCCAATAACCCATGGCTAGATCGGTTAATGTTTGCTCGCAGAACAGGTGTCTTAATCCCCAAAGGAATCTTGGGTGCACGGAAGATCGTAGAAGTATTGAAAAAAGGGGGCGTCATCGTGATGCTGTGTGACCAGAAATTGCGCGAAGGGATAGAAGTGCCTCTGTTCGGAAAAATGGCAAAA
>JAXFZX010000130.1:0-8562 GCA_034184445.1 Pseudomonadota bacterium
CTCACTCACTCACTCACTCACTCACTCACTCACTCACTCACTCACTCACTCACTCACTCACTCACTCACTCACTCACTCACTCACTCACTCACTCACTCACTCACATAGAACCATTGCCGAGCGAACGGATCGCCCTTTGGGCGATAACGAATTGCTGTCATATTATCCGATGACGGTAGGTTTGGGGTATGCCGATATGGAAGGGTAGGATTATGTTATGAAACAGTTTTTACATTACAGAAATCTAAATAGAAAATTTGGAATATGGATGAAAGTTCGTTTTGTAAAGTCATAAGGAATAGAGTAAAGAGGATAAGTAAGCAGAAACGATTATCTGATTTTAGGAATCCTTAGAAAAGAATTAAAAAAAAAGTTAGCATAAATTAATGAAAAGAAAACTTTTAACTGATAAATTATCGAAAATAACAGCAAAAGGAATAGATAAAATTTTTGTTGTGTTCTTTTTTATTCTTTTAAGTGTTCCAATATTGAAAATTTCTAATGAAGAAATTTCAGAAAAAGAAAAAAGAGTTTTGGCAAAATACCCATCCCTCATTTTTGAAACGAAGCTTAATGAAAAGTTTGGACCTGAATTTGATAAATGGTTTAATGATCATTTGGGTGGAAGGAATGAATTAATAAAATTGAATTCAAAAATAAGAGAAAAGTTGGATAATTTTAATCAAAATGAACATGTTTTAAAAGGCAATGAAAACTGGTTATTCTATAAGGGCGATAATTCATTGAATAATTTCCAAAACAAGGATATTTTTACTGATGAACAATTAAAAAAAATTGTAAAGTATTTAGTCGATATTGATAATTGGGCAAAAAATAATAAGAAATCATTCTATTTTGTAATAGTTCCTGACAAAAATAAAATTTATGGAGAATATATTACCTCACTGAAGAAAGTAAGACCAGATAAGGAAGGTAGAGCCTTTCAACTTGAAGATTACCTGATTAAAAATACGCCTGTAAAGGTTATTTATCTTTATAGAACTTTAATTTCTAATAAAAACAAAGAATTGTTGTATTATAAGCACGATACGCATTGGAACGATTATGGAGCCTATTTGTCATATTTAGAAATAATCAATGCTATAAAAAAAGACTATAACTCTCTTATACCAGTTAAAATTCTTAGATACGACGTTGTATCATATGAAACAGGGGATTTATCTCCTCTATTGAATTATGCCGTGTCTAAAGATAACTCTAAGTACTTGAAACCACAAATTGATGATAATTCTATTTGTGTACATGGCAAAAGAAAAACTTTAAGATGCAAAAATAGACAAAAAAAATTAAGGGCGTTTGTTTTATGTGATTCTTTTAGCAATGCACTTAATTTATATTTCAATAATACATTTAATGATGTAAAATATGTGAGGCATAGAGATATTCGTTTTGATGATCTGGAATACATCAAAAAAAATGCTGATATTATTATTTTAGAAATCGTAGAAAGATATCTTCCCAATTTATTACATCTAAAATTTCCAAAGGATTAAATATGCTTTTTTCCTCTATGACATTTATTTTTTTATTTTTACCGAGTCTTTGTGTCCTATACTTTAGTATTTCAAAAATTTTCCCTAAAACAAAGTATAAGGATTATTTGCTGTTATTAGCGAGTATTTTTTTCTATGCATGGGGAGAACCGCGATATGTTATTATCATGTTGACCACAATTGCTATTAACTATTTTGGTGCTCTATGTCTGGATAAATTTTCAGAGCATAAAAAAAGTGTTTTGATGCTTATCATTTTGATAGATTTAAGCTTTTTAATTTATTTTAAATATTTCAATTTTATTGTGGATAATTTAAATACTTTATTTACAGCCGATTTCAATATGATTCGGGTTGTTATGCCTATTGGTATTTCTTTTTATACTTTCCAATCAATGTCATATTTGATAGATGTTTATCGTGGTACTGTTAAAGTCCAAAAAAATATTATCAAGTTAGCACTCTATATTTGTTTGTTCCCTCAATTAATTGCAGGGCCTATTGTTCAATATGCCGATATCGCCGCTCAAATTGATAAACGAACGGAAAACTTTGATAAAATTGTATATGGTGTGAAACGTTTTATCGTAGGTTTGGCAAAAAAAGTTTTACTGGCGAATACATTGGGTGGTGTTGCTGATAAAATATTTGATGTGCCTGTTAATTCTTTTCCGCCAGCTATTGCATGGATAGGAGGTATTTCTTACACCCTTCAACTGTTCTATGATTTTTCTGGTTATTCCGACATGGCAATTGGGCTAGGATCTATTTTCGGATTTAAATTTTTGGAAAACTTTAATTATCCCTATATTTCAAAATCCATTACAGAATTTTGGCGTAGATGGCATATCTCACTTTCTGCATGGTTTAAAAATTACCTATATATACCCTTAGGAGGAAATCGGGAAGGGGCAGTCCACACTTATATTAATTTATTCATCGTCTTTTTGGCCACAGGTATTTGGCATGGATCCGGCTGGAATTTTATCATTTGGGGGTTATGGCATGGTTTGTTTGTAATTCTTGAAAAATTAACAGGATGGTATAAAATTGAGCAGAAAAAAATGGTTCCATTGCAGCACTTAACTACATTATTTGTTGTTATTATCGGGTGGGTTATGTTTAGATCGGAAAATTTGACTTATGGCTTAAATTATATCAAGAACATGTTTGGTTTGTTAAAAAATATAAATTCACTTTATGGCTTAGATTATTATGGCAATAGTGTGGAAATGATGGCCTTTATTGTAGGGATATTATGTTCTATGCCGATTTTTAAAAATTGTGTATATCCCCCAAAAAATAAATTTGTCCACATTGGATTAAATCTATGGATTATGATTTTATTTTTATCGTCCGTAATGTCACTTATGGCATCTACCTATAATCCGTTTATCTATTTTAGGTTTTAAGGGGTAAATTTTAATAAAACAGTTTGATAATTAATGAATATTAGTTGTTTTTAGATTTGTCTCAATCACTAGCTTTATGAATAGGCGACTTTAAAAATAATGTCCTTATATTGCGGAAAAAGGATTAGTAAAAAATATGCTTCGCTTACCCATCAGTTTGAACACGAGAAAAAATTGTTACAAATCCTTTAAAAATCTTTGCATAGTGAAGCCTAAAATTTTTATTCGTGAATGTTAATATGTGCTAATTATGGTATAGTTTAGACTTACCAGATTTCACAGAGGATCCTCTTACTTTTTCAAGTTAATCGTGATGATTTATGTTTCTCTCACCTTTTTACCCTTCATTATTTTTTCTGTATTTACTAAGAACACTCTTAAAAACTGCTTGACTTTTGAAAAAAAATAGTGTATAAAGCATCAAACCTATTTAAAAATAAAAGGAGATAAACGATGAAACGCACCTATCAACCCAGTAAAATTGTTCGCACACGGCGTCACGGTTTCCGCGCCCGTATGGCTACACAAGGCGGTCGCGCTGTTATCAATGCCCGCCGGCGCAAAGGCCGCAAAGTCGTCAGTGCTTAATTCGCGAATCAATGATGATAAACAAACGGACACCGTTTTAAATCGGTGTCTTTTTTGTTTCAAAGAGGCTTTATGATACGGCAAATTCGGATGAAAAAGCGCAGAATGTTTGTAAATGCTGCCGAAAACGGTTTTAAAATCGTTTCTGGCAGTGTGATTGTTCAGGCTGTTCAAAATGGTATGGATTGCATTCGCACCGGATTTACCGTGACGAAAAAAATAGGCTGTGCCGTTGTGCGTAATCGGACACGGCGCCGATTAAAGGAATTGGTACGCACTTGTCCCCAAATGGATGGGATGATTGGCTATGATTTGGTCTTTATTGGACGTCTATCCACCCAAGACAGACCCTATGCTAAATTGCAGGCAGATTTAGTGTTTGCCATTGATGAAATAAAGCGACATTTTACCAAGGAAAAAGAATTATGAAGTTTGTGTGCCGCTTCTTGGTGCGATTATATCAAATTTGCATATCGCCCTTTAAATGCCCGTGTTGTCGGTTTGAACCGACTTGTTCGGTATATGCTCGCGATGCTTTTTTGTTGCATGGCACGGTAAAAGGTGGTATATTAACACTTAAACGAATTCTAAAATGTCATCCATGGGGCGGGTCGGGATATGATCCGGTGCCACCCCTTTTAGCAAAAGGAAAAGGAAAATGCTTGAAGAAGAAAAAGAAAACCAAAGAAATATGATCATTGCTCTTGTGCTGATCGTGGCGGTTTTTATGGTGCCGCGCTATTTTATGTCGGCAAAAAATGAAACGGTGACGGTGCCTTTGACTGTCGCGGAGGAGGTATCCCCCAATATCTCTGCCCAAAATGAGGAGGCTTCTAAACAACCGGAAACCGAGATGACTCTACCGATTGAAAATAGTCTGGTATCGGGGAATTTGATGGTAAACGGGACTAAAATTGATGGGCTGAATTTGACAAAGTATCATGAGACAACGCAACCGGATAGTCCTGCCGTATCGCTTTTGACACATGATTTTTACACAACCTTAAATTGGAAGGGAGACGGCATTCCCGATACAACGCAAGCCCCTCAGGTTCAGGGAACAATCTTGACACCCGAAACACCAATTACTTTGGTTTGGGAAAACGAAAATGCCCGAATTGAACGGATTATTTCATTGGATAATGCGTATTTAATGACCTTTAAAGATACTCTAACCAACAAAACGAACAGGTCACTAAAAACTGTTTTGGTTGGGGATATTATCCGTGATGCACAAACCGTGCCGGATAACCGATCTTCTGTCCATGAAGGGTTTTTAGGGTTGTTTGATAATAAGGAAAAGGAAAATCGCTATACCGAAGTGACAGCGGAAAAATCTTTTACAACGGATAACAAGGGCGGTTGGATCGGACAAACGGATAAGTATTGGCAGGCGATTTTTATTCCGGATCAACAAGATATATCAAAAATGCGATTCGCAAAGGAAGGGGATTTTTATCATTCCTCGTTCACGACGGCTTCGGATATTGCCACGGGAACAAATATGACCAAAACAACAAAGTTGTTTGCAGGGGCCAAGGAATTAAAATTAATCAATTCGTATGAAGAAGAAGGAATCCCCCGTTTTGAACTTTCCATTGATTTTGGATGGTATTATTTTCTGACAAAACCATTTTTATACTTTTTGGGATGGCTTTACAATCTGATCGGGAATATGGGGATTGTGATTTTGGTGTTTGCAACCTTGATTCGGTTGGCTATGTTGCCGATTGCGACCAAGTCATATGAAAGTATGGCAAAAATGAAAAAAGTACAACCGAAGCTAGAAGCTATTAAAGAGCGCTTTAAAGACAATAAACAACAATTGCAAACCGAAATTTTAAATCTGTATAAACGCGAAAAGGTGACACCGGCTTCGGGATGCCTGCCGATGCTGATACAAATACCGGTCTTTTTTGCTTTATATAAAGTGTTGTCGGTCTCTATTTTAATGAGGCAAGCCCCCTTCTTTGGTTGGATTACCGATTTGTCGCAACCGGATCCATCTTCGGTCTTTACGGCATTTGGATACTTACCGTGGCCGATCCCGTCATTTTTAAATATCGGGGTGTGGCCCTTGCTGATGGGAGTGACCATGGTTGTTCAGCAAAAACTAAGCCCCTCCGCAGCGACGAGTAAAGATCAAAAGTTGATGATGAATATGATGCCGATATTATTTACTTTTATGTTGGGTAATTTTGCCTCGGGCCTGGTAATCTATTGGACTTGGAGTAATATTCTGTCCATTGCACAACAAAGGTATATTATGAAAAAAGTCGGGGTTTAAATGCCAACACAAAAGCAGTTATTGGAAGAAGCCAAAGCCCTTTTTTTTGAAAAACCTACATTTGTTTTGGGAGCGGTTAATGCCGATCAACTGCCCTTAAAACGGCTACCGGAATTTGCATTTGCCGGTCGGTCCAATGTCGGGAAAAGTAGCTTGATTAACGCTCTAACAGGGTGCCCCAAGTTAGCACGGGCATCCAATACTCCTGGGCGCACACAGGAAGTGAACTTCTTTGAACAAAAAGATCGCTTTTTTATTGTAGATTTACCAGGGTATGGCTTTGCAAAGGCACCTGAAAGTAAGGTGCAGTTGTGGACGCGTCTGATTCATGATTATTTGCGTGGACGCCCGCAATTAAGGCGGGTATTCCTTTTGATTGATATTCGTCACGGAATCAAAACCGTTGATGAAAATATTATGAAAATGTTGGATAAATCAGCGGTGAACTATCAAATTGTCCTGACGAAAGCGGATAAAGTATCGGAAAATGAAGCCCAAAAAATGGTGGCTGCGGTTGCCGAAATCGGGGCAAAGCATGTGGCATGTCATCCGGAAATTTTGGTGACCAGCAGTGATAAAAAGATGAATATTGATCTATTACGCGCCGAGTTTGTAAAGGTATTAAAAGGGATCTGATACATGGAACAATATAACCTTTCGGATACGATTTATGCGCTTTCCAGTGGATTGGGAAGGGGAGGGGTTGCTGTCATTCGCTTGTCGGGAAAACAGGTTTTAGATGTCTTAAAAAAAATGGTCCATTTGGAAAAACCAAAAGCCAGATACGCGTATTTTAAACCGATTTATCGGGGAAGGGACATCTTGGATCAGGCGTTGGTTTTATACTTTCCCGCACCACATAGTTTTACCGGTGAGGATGTTGCTGAATTTCAAATTCATGGGGGGCATGCGGTCATTCAGGCGGTGTTGGAAACATTGGGTGAAATGACGGGTTGTCGGCCGGCCGAACGGGGTGAGTTTTCAAGGCGGGCTGTTATTAACGGCAAAATGGATTTAACCGAGGCCGAGGGATTGTTGGACTTAATTAACGCTGAGACAGAACGGCAACGGGGACAGGCTTTATCCCAAATGCAGGGGGAATTAGGGCATCTTTATGATGGGTGGCGACAGGACTTAATGCATCACATGGCGTATTTGGAAGCCTTTATTGACTTTCCAGAAGAAGAAATTCCACCCGAAAAAGCAGACTTAATTGATTGCGATGTTAAGGATTTGATTCAAAAGATACAGAGTCATCTAAACGATAATCGTGCAGGTGAAAAGTTGCGTGAGGGCTTTCAAATTGCCTTAATTGGCGCCCCTAATGTCGGAAAAAGCAGTTTGATGAATGCATTGGTGCATAAAGATGTTGCAATTGTATCACAAATGGCCGGCACGACACGGGATGTGGTAGAGGCGCATCTTGATGTAGATGGTTTCCCTGTTATTTTGGCCGATACCGCGGGACTTAGGGATAGCGCCGGCGATATAGAAGCCGAAGGTATTCGGCGGGCGGTTCAACGGGCAACTGATGCGGATTTAATTTTATTTGTTCAAGATATTCAAAAAGCCCCTCAAGGTGATATGCTGCCGGATGCATTGAAGAACAAAACGGTTTTGACTGTTTGGAATAAAGCTGATTTAAAAAAGTCCTGGGATAGTTGTCTGTGTGTTAGTGCCAAGACAGGGATTGGTATTTCAACACTATGGACACAAATAAAGTCCATTTTAAAGAATAATTTTATGGTGGGGCAAAGCCTTATTACACGGGAACGGTATCGGGTGGCATTGGATTCATGTGTGCAACATTTGAGTCATTCTTTAACCATTCGTGAATTGGAATTAAAAGCCGAAGATTTGCGCTTGGCTGCCAGGGCTCTGGGGCGTATTACGGGGCAAATTGGGGCCGAAGATTTACTAGATGTTATTTTTCGGGATTTTTGTATCGGGAAATAAAATGCTCTATTTCATCAGACACGGACAAACCGATTGGAATGTACAACAAAGAATTCAGGGGATGACTGATATTCCTTTAAACGAAACGGGTATTTTACAGGCATACCAAGCCTCTGATCAGGTGCGCCCCAAAAAATGGCAGGCCGTTATTTCATCTCCTCTGTCCCGTGCGCGTCAAACGGCCGAAATTTTGGGAAAAGCAGTTGGTTTAACGGTTCAAACGGATGATCGGCTATGCGAGTTTGATTTGGGTGAGTTGGAAGGCACCTCTTTAACAAAATTAACCCCGGATATGTGGCAATTGTTGGCGGAAAAACCAAAACGGTTGAAAGCCGAAGGATTATCTGAGGCCTATGATCGCATTTCATCTTTTATGCGGGAAATGAATCCTGATGCAGATAAATTGATTGTTATGCATTCGGGTATTTATAAGATGATATCGTATTACACACGATATCAAAATGGGTTTGACTATAACCTCTTTTCGCCAAATTATCGGGATTTATGGATTCCAAATACAACCTTAATCCCCATGGAAAAATCTGTCGAGATTCCCCATAAGATAAAAAGACACTCATTAAATGAGGGTGTAATGATGAATACCCCCTATACCCGATAAAAGCGATTGTTTGAGGGGGAAGCTTAAAAAAAATATTGCTAAGGGATAAAAAAGGTTGACTTTTGATTTTAAATGCATATAATTATGCGTGAATTATTGTATCCATAGAACAAGGGATATGGCCTATGACCTCTATTTTGATCAACGAAGACGCAGAAGAAAACAGTTTTGATTTGTCCGTCCAG
>JAXFZX010000131.1:0-9250 GCA_034184445.1 Pseudomonadota bacterium
ATTTGCACCAACAACCAGGGGGTTCATCTTCACTGGCACACGCACACGTTCCTGCGTTGAGACATGCTTGTTCTTTTTGCTCAGACTCTTCTTGGGTCCAACAATTAGCGGGATATGATCCACCATATTTGCACTGACAACCCATGTAATTGTCTACATCTTCACACTCACACGTTCCTGCGTTGAGACACGCTTGCCTTTTTTGCTCATACTCTTCTTGGTTGTTTAAGCAATTCGGAAACGTTCCATAGAAACAGTGACAGTTCTCATCATCAAACCAATATATCCCTCCTGCGCCGGTAATGCATTTATTAATGGAAACACAATAGGGATATGTTCCTTGACTGCCATTAGCGCACCTACAATTGCCTCTGATGCATTCACATGTCCCTGTGCCGATACACACAGGTTCGGTAGCGCACTTTTCGGTGGAAAGTTGGCCATATTTACAATACCTACCATAATCATCAGAGGCGCATATGCCGGCGGCAATATCATCATTGTCACAGCGATGCTTCGGTGTCTCGGGTGTCTCGGGTGTCTCGGTCACTCCAGCGCTTTCCCCGCGACTAAACACAATATATAAATTGTTGGTGTCTTCACAATCATCGGCGATCAGGTCGTTTTCCGGTTCGGTATCATTTTCGGCCACCTTGGCAATAGACACATTATCTGTCATCATTTGAATCAACTGCTTACACACGCCCTGGGAAACACCGTTGACCTGAATGCCAAATTCACCGTCCCAAATCTGAACGGCTCCCGTAAATGTTCCTCCGCCAAACGCGTTGTCCGTAAATTCACCTAAATTCGGTGTTGCATTTACACCAAGAGTGTCAATCTGACTCAAGACCATCACAGCCCGTTTGTTCGCTTCGTCAATCAATTCATTGGACCGGTGTTTGTTCATTGCAT
Organism: Pseudomonadota bacterium; assembly: GCA_034184445.1. Classification (GTDB taxonomy): domain Bacteria; phylum Pseudomonadota; class Alphaproteobacteria; order CAAHEQ01; family UBA3637; genus CALXZG01. The sequence continues at coordinate 916 of JAXFZX010000131.1, forward strand.
AGGTATATCCCGCCATTGCCCCGATAGTCAATACTCCCGTCACGGCCAACACACCCAGCATCTCTACCATCGACCGCCCTTGTTCCTGTTTCATTTTTTTATATCCTTGTTCTGTCATAAGAAATAGCCACTTTGGCGTATAAGTGGCTGGATGCTGAAAACTATGCTACAAGAGATAGTGCGGTATATTCTTCCGCACATGGCTTTTTATTCTACCGCCATCCAACCGAAACAGTCGGGGCAATAAAATATCGCTTTTATCAGGCGCTTGTAGCAAAGGTTTTCAGACCTAGCAGATGGACGCCAACCCATCCGAGATAAAGTATATCCGTATTTTCCCCTAATAGCAAGTGTTTTTTTAGACCCCCCGTTTTTATCATAGAAAAAACGATATTTATATGCTATTATTACTCATGTTTCGAGTGAATAATATCTAAATCATCTAGGCATGGCCCTAAAAAGTTCTTGACATTTTGGAAAAAATCGTGTAGAATGCCACCACTTCCTGAAATGCGGGCGGTTGGAATGAGCCAAAAGCCACGTTTTATCAATCGGATAAAGACTATCGGGAAACAATGAAAGGAAACAGAATGTCTAAAAGACTTCAATCTAAATTTAAAATAGATCGCCGGTTGGGCGTCAACCTGTGGGGCAAAGCAAAAAGCCCTATTAATAAAAGAAACTATGGCCCGGGGCAACATGGGGCTAACCGCAAAAAACCGACAGATTACGGTTTGCAGTTAGCGGCTAAACAAAAATTAAAGGGTGTCTACGGGAATGTTTCGGAAAAGCAATTGCGTAAATATTATGCCGAGGCTATTCGTCGCAAAGGCGACAGTTCAGAAAACTTGGTTGGTATTTTGGAATGCCGTTTGGATTCCATTGTTTATCGGATGAAGTTTGTGCCATCTGTGTTTGCGGCACGCCAATTTGTCAGTCACGGGCATGTCTTGGTGAATGGCAAAAAAGTTGACATCCCCTCTTACTTAGTCAAAGTAGGTGATGAAATCGCCGTTCGCAGTAAGGCCAAAGAAATGGCTATGGTGATTGATGCGGCTGCTTCCACAGAACGGGAAATCCCCGATTATATGGAGGTGGATACCAAAGAATTTAAAGGTAAATTCGTCCGCGTTCCGAAATTGGCCGATATTCCCTATGCGGCGCAAATGGAGCCAAATTTGGTTATTGAATACTATTCTCGGTAATGCGAGATTTCCAGATCAAAAACGGGCGATTCCTCGCCCGTTTTTTACGGCGTTCTTGCCTTTAATCAGGAAAATGGAATCGTGAAGTTCTATAATGAACAGGCAAATAAAAAATTTAAAGAAAACATTATATAACCTTTCAGTTTTGATTAAAAAACTCCACCACTGATACCGATGTTTCCCTTTTTGTTTGTATGATGTCGTAAAGCCGGCGGGACACGCCGGCTTATGCCTTTCGGAGATTAACGCCATCTGCCATGATAATGATGGTGATAGTGCGGCCCCCACCCAAGCGGGCGATATGCCGGCACGACAACGGCCGGTGCCATAACCGGAGTCGGTGCGACCACCATCAGTGCCACGACTGCCACTGAAATAGTTGAGGATCTTTTTTAGCTGTATCTTAGAAATGATATTTAAACTCTACACTACCATTCCAGCCTTCTCGGCCACCGTCTCTTCGATTGGCTGTTAAGGATAATTGCCAATCATTGGCAAAATCCTTTGATAAACCGATACCATATTCGGCATAGTTATCAAGACTAATGTCCGGTAGGGCAACATCGCTGGCTTTGACTTTACCACCAGTATTCTCTAAGAAAGCGTATTTACCTTGAATAAACCCGTGCCAAGTATTATTGAAAATCTTAGATAACTTTAATCCAGGTGCATATTCAAACAAATGTGTTTTTTCATTGTTTATTTTAACACCAGATTTAGAGGTATAATCCTCTGTATCAGCTAATGTATAACCGGCATAGAAGTTAGGTTGTAATACAACATCATTTGTAAGATTGTAATTATATCCAACTTTTAAACCCGCGGCTATCCAAGTTGTATTATACTTATCTTTTCCGAAGGATTGATCGGCCTCATTCCTGATTAAACCGGCATTAATAGTACCATTCAAAATCAAGTTATCCTTGGTCCAAGAAGAACTAAGCCCCAGATATCCACCATTTTGATTGATCCTATTTCCGGTATATTTGGCCTTACCATCAATATACCCAGCATAAACCCCTAATTTTATATCAGAATGCCCTATTTTAATCCTATCGGTTGTCATACCGCCAATTACTGAGAACATTTTGGAATTAACCGCTTGGAATGAATCAAAATCAACATCATCATCAAATCCCACCAATTTCACCCAGGTACTCCCTGACGAATCGATATCGCCACCGGATCTCCCTTGCAATAAATTATTATGACCGGATAGCCCAGCAAAAGCAATACTATTGATGTTTGATGTCAATACCCCAACAATCTGGCTTGCTATACCAGATGAATAGACCGCCGGGTTATTCCCTTTACGCGTGAATTCAAATTCGCCGTCCTTATAGGCCACATCATAACTGTACTTTGGAGACAATGCCTGTAGTCCCGATGTTGGGCCAGTATAGCTTGTCGCATTGATTAAATCTTCATTTTCTGTGAAAGTGATATTTGTCATATCTTTTGTTGCATCAGAAATTAAATTTAATCCGGCAATATTTAATTTACCTGTTCCGCTGACCAGCGTATCATTTGTAAAATGATCCATTGTCTCATTTTCCAAGTCTACATCAGCATAGATTGATGATGTTGTACCGTCTTTTAATGTCAAGGATGCCAATTTAAGGGCCGTTGCGGTTCCGTTATGAATATCCAAAGTTCCGCCATTAAAGGTAATGCCATTTAAATTGGTGTGGTAATCGGCATCATATAAATATCTATCATCTGCATAAACAAGGCTACCTCCCGATTCTAAATTGTGATCAATTTCCTCATCATAATTATTGCGTGTCAAAGTGCCATTGACAATTTGGGTTGTCAACGGATCCAAAATACCATCTAAGGCCACTTTGCCTTCAAATCTAACAATGTTATTTTTGCTATTGGAACGGATGTCATCTTTAATATGTATTTTATTTTTTCCTGTTGCTTTGATATGCGCTTTTGAATGTTCCGCACCATTAGAAGACAAATACAAAGCATTATGGCTTTGATTCCCTTCTGTTTTTGAACCGGAAATTTCAATATCACTATCACCGGCAACAATTTCAATCGTTCCACCAGGTTCTGCGGTAAATGCACCTTTATTATTTGTAATAATGTTCACTAAGTTAGCATTCTTCATGACCAAACTACCCTTACCAGAAACCGTCACGCCGGCTCCAGAAATCTCAGTCGCCTTACCGTTTCCTTTTTTCTTACCTTCAATGACGACAGTCCCTTTTATTTCCTGGTCTGTGTTAAATGCAACATCTTCATGGACATCAACCGTCGTCATCTCTCCTTCATCGTTTCCGGAAATAATATCTTCTATTGTTTTATTGGGACCACTGGATAATAATCCGGTTGTAGCATCATATTTAACCCATTTGTTTGATGTGTCTGTTGTTATTAAGGACACATTACTATCCAGCAATACTTTATCGGCTATTGTATTGGTAAAGGTGTATTGGGAGCCCTCTCCTGTTGTGGATGTTAAATCAATTGATGCTAAATTCACATTACCCAATACTTTATCTCCTGCCTCTAAAACATCACCCCAATCCATATCAATATCAACAATATCACCAGATGCAATTGATAAATTATTAAGCGTTGTCACAAGTGCAGTTCCATTGTTCAATGCAATTTTTGAACCGTTCCCCATTTTTAGTTCAGAAGCATTCGCAAATAAGGTCTCATAAGACCCCATGAACACTGTGGCATTAGGGGCTAAGTTAATCACACCGTTTCCAACAATCCCTTTATCGCTATGAACCTCATTGTCTAAAATATTAAACACAGAATTATTCGTCAATGTCCCCATCAGACCATTTAAATATGAACTTAAATATCCCGAAGATATGGTCACATGATTGCCAATGGTAGAATTATTCACAACATTGCCGGATATATAGGTATTTCCTTCACCGGAAATCGCTTTATTTAATGTTCCTGAGCCAAGGTTCAAAGTTTCATTATTGACTAATGCCACATCTAAATTATCCGCTGAGATATTTAAGGTTCCGGTATTTGTTGCATTACCTGTCCCTGTAATTTTCCCCTCAACGATATTGGCATTATTAAATGTCAAATGGCCGCCATTATTTGTAATGATCACTTCATTTCCTGTGATTCGCGCATTAGAAACGCTTAGCGTTGAATTTTGATCAAGATTAAATCCTGTTTTCTTATCAAGATTAATCGTAGCCAGAGTATTACCCTCAGCAACACCATTGATATTTAATACACCGTTTGTTGTGCCCAAGTGGGTTGTCAGAGTGTAGACATCATTGGCTGAGGTAAAATTAAACCCTTTGGCATTATCTGTTTTTAGATTGTTAATCAGATTCAATGTATCCCCTAGACTATCTTTATCTAGCCAACCGGTAGAAATTGTTTCCAACCGGACAGAATCAAAGGCCCCGTCCGCAACAGATTGGAACACTGATAAATTTCGTGTATCTGTTTTTTCTTTTACTTTAAACGCGTCATTCCAAGAAACTGTTTCTGTCACCACATCTGTTTTTTGCTCTGTATGCTCATAATGATACGCATTCTTTAACGCATCTGTCAAAGCCAAATTTGCATTACCACCATTTAATACTTTCACTTCAAAATCCGAAACAGTTTCTGGCGTTTGATCCCCTAGCAATGTCATTTCATCAATGGTAATAGTGCCTGTTTCTGATGCATTATTGGCTATCACAAACTGATCGGATATATTTGTCAATGTATTCACATCTAACTTGATGCTCCCTGTTCCGGCTAGGGTTCCGATGGAATACGCACCGGTTTCATTATCACCGGACATAACAGCAGATCCGTTATTTAAGTCCAAAATGCCTGCAACTGAGGCTGTATCCCTAAATGTCAAGACACCATCAACCTTAGTTGTTCCGGTGCCGGAGATTGCTTTATCCAATGTTCCCGAAGCATTAAATGTCCCTGTATTAGTGATACTGCCTGTGATTCCATTAACCAAAGAAGTCAGTGTTCCGGTATTCATCACATTTCCCAAAATAGTTCCATTATTAAGGACTTCACTTAAATTATTGATATCTGCATTAATGGTTCCATTATTGGTCAGCACGGATTTCTCCGATAAGTTTAAAGTTCCTCTGTTTGGATCTAAGGTGTTATACGCAATCAAAACTGTATCGTAATCATCAACTTCTTTTTGATCAGGATATGGCCCGTTTATGTCTTTCCCTGTCAGAGTGGTTAAAGTTTTATCTTTGGCTATCGTCAGTTGCGTATTATCAAATTGAATATCGTTAGCATGCGATAAGATATAATTTTGCCCTTCAATATCAATGGCTGTATCTTTAATATGGATATTTTCTCCATAAATTAAGGTTTCATCCTTTAAATTAAGTGTGGACCCATTGATAGTCAGATTACCTGAGGATTTACCTTCAAAACCTGCGTTTTCTTTTTTATATGCAATCAACTGACCGGGTTCATTATTTTTACCGGATATTGTCATAGATGAATTTTGTATATCCAAACTTGTTGCACTAACTATACCGTGATCATCAACATCCATGTCTATCGTAGAATTCTTAATCATGATGGCACCGCCCGCTTCTATGTTAGAAGTGCCTTTCATACTGATATCGGCGCCATCAATCGTTATGGTAGAGTTTGGATCCTCATCTAAATCGCCTTCTAAACGACCATTGATGAGGTTTAAAGTACCGTTAATAGTCGCCGTTTTAACATCCGAAATGTCAACAGAATGATTACCGTTTCCATTTAAGCTTAATGTTGCCCCTTTATCTACTTGAATTTTGTTAATGGATAAATGGACACCATGTTCTGTGGGAGCATCTAACTCACCTGTTTGATCCCATGTTGCCGTGCTTGTCTTTGCCAGCACAGTTGCCCCATCCTTAATGGTCAAAGAATCAATAGTTCCCCTTGCCCGTTCATTGTTTTCATTATCACCGTCAACGGTTAATTGAACAGCCTTTTTATCATCATTCCCAACGGTTAGATTATAGATAAAAATATCCTCTCCTATAAAAGTGGAATTTGCCTGTAATCCGATATTCAGCCAATGAGCAATGCCGGTAATATCAGAACTTTGCGTCATAATGTTCAAAGTGCCGGCTTTTGTTTTATCCTCTTTATCGCCGATTAAATTACCGTCAAGAGTACCAAATAAGTTCAGAACACTGCCTTCCCCTAAATGTATTGTTCCGCCATCTTCGGGGCGTGTTTCAGGCTCATGCAGGGTTAAAACAGCGTTTTCACCTATATTAACGGTACTATTTTGTATTTCCACATCAGAATCTGCACGGATGGCATTATTCCCATATACATTTAATTCAGAACCGTTCTTTAATGCGAACATCCCCGTTCCAATAGCCAAAACACTGGCTGTATCATACATATTTAAGACCGATTTTTTGTGAACGGATTCATTATTCGCATTTGTTGATATAAATTCATCTAAAATAATATCCCATCTGCTTGATTTTGGGACAAGACGCTTTAATTCATCATCATACTCACCAAAACCCAAAAAGCTATCAGAATTCATGGTCAGGGTTGTTCCCTTGATATTGATATTTCCCTGCTCATTGGTTATGACGGCCACCGCTCCATTTTCTTTGGACATGGTGATTTCCGAATTGGTGATATTCAGGTTTCCTTTTCCTCTTTCTTTAAAAATTCCCGCATATTCCATAGTAATGTTGGAATTTGTGATATTCATATCATGTCCATCGGAACGATCGGTCAAGTTGGCATTATTTTGTAAAGAAATCTGAGAATCGGATATATCATATCCTGTGCCTGAGGTGTTGCCTTGCTTTAAACCGGCATTATTCAATGAAATAGTGGCGTTTGCGACATAAATGCTATCGGTTGCTTCTAAATCCTTCTCTGCATATTCCGAGGGCCCATTGATAGTCAGTTTTCCCCCCTTATCCATAATAAAAGATTTAACATTTAAATCTTCGCTGACTGTTTCTGTATCGCCTTTTGAAGCCCCCGTTAGATCATCTGTCAAATTGATGGTCAAAGATTTGCCATCCGCAACGGTAAGTGTATCTAAATAATTTACAATACCGGTGATATTATCCGAATTAAAATCGGAATTAATGTTGACATTAACACCGTGCATATTGCCATTTATTTTTGCGTTTGAGTCTATAATAGACACAGTCCCCGTTGTCTCACCCGCGATGATATTTCCATCAAATGTTCCGGCCAAATTTAAAGTACCGCCTGTTAAGGCAAGTGTACTGACATCTCCCAATAAACTGTCTTCGGCATAACCATCGCGTAGAGCTAAAATAGCACTTTTAGAAATGTTCATTTCCCCGTCCGACATGACGATATCTTTTCCCAACAACATGTTGGATTTATAATCCCATTTATTTGTTAATTCCGAATTAGCACCCGTCACAGGATTGATATTGATCGTTCCACCGGAAATCTCTACTTTTCCACCTTTATGAGAGGAATCATCATCGGGATTTACTTTTGGACCTTCACTTCCGAAAGCACCATTGTTTAAGGTTAAACTCCCACCGGTCATTTTGAATGCCGTGATGCCGGCAACTTCACTATTGGTAGCCACAATTTTACCACCGTTGATTTCTAAGGTGCCTTCGGGCGTTATGCCGGCATTACTGGTCATGGTTATATCGGCATTATCTGATATGATTGTTTTGGCATTTACATTTTGTGACCAAACTTCGGCACCATTGCTTAAATTAATTTTACCACCGGCGATATTGATATTTCCATCTTTTGCGACAATAGCAGCATGATCTTTAAAATCAATTTCGCCACCGGTGACATTAATGGCACCTGTCCCATCATGCCTGATATTATTGCCCATAATCGTGTCGCCGTTTTCTATTTCTTCCGACGTGTTCCATCCGTTTTCCCCACTAACTTGACCACCGCTGATATTAATATTTGCATCCCCTTGACCGACTAAGCCAACCAAAGAATCAATTTTAAGTTTTCCCCCTGTAATATCTGCATTACCATAAATTTTACCACCTTGAAGATCGGTCTCTCCGCCAGTAATTTTCACATTGCTGTCTAATATTCCTTGAATTATATTATTGCCACCGGCAATTTCCATACTTCCCTTAGAACCATACTTTTGAAAGACACTTATTAAAGGCACTTCA